>JACXTQ010000254.1 GCA_016919605.1 Methylovulum sp. | reverse complement strand
TTCATCATAGAAGAACAACAAACCAGCAAAACGGCTATCTGGATCGTAAATCAAGTCAGCTAAACGGTAAACTTCCCATGCAGCGTCAGAAGCAGTTACTTGAACAGTTCTTGATTGACCTGGAGCCAGTGGGCTGTTATCGCTAACAGTCAAACCTTCTTCAGCCAACAAGTCGTCTGGGTAACCAGTTTCGTCTTGAGCAACGTTAGCATCCAAGAAACGAACACCAGCAGTGTTGAATTCGCCTAAACGAATAGCGGAATCACCGTTATTTGTAATAGTCAAAGTCATTTGCATTGCACGACCTGGTACACGGTAAGTAGCGTCTTCAACTTTAACGCCAACAGAAGTGACAGGCATATCAATTGATTTGATACCGCGCAACAAACCAGCTTGCAAAGGAGTAGTTACAGGGAACTTCTCGTTTGTAGTGCTCATTGACATTGCAACGATGGCGATTGTGCCAGCTGCGAAGCCCATAGCCACTTTTCTGTCTGTGCTGCTGATCAAAGAATCAGCTTTGCCAGATTCAACAGCGATAAAGCGTGGAACGAACATTGGTTTACGCATCCAATAGCCCATCCAAGCCAAACCTAAAGCATACCAGAAAGCATGCCAGAAGTAAGTGTTGTCCAGATTGTAAGTTTCTAGGTCGATAGTTTCGCCAGTCAACGTAGTGATTGGGTTTTTGAAATCTTTCATAGAACCAGTAACAGTTACCCATTTACCTGGACCAATGATTGGACCACCGCCTTTTACGTTCAACATAGTGTGAACGTGCCAGTCACCTGGACGACGAGCTTTCAACAAAACTTTGAAGTCATAAGTTTCGCCCAGTTCCAAAGAAACTGAACGTGGAACTAATTGACCACCGATCCAAGATCCGGCACGGATAAATACTGGGCCTGGGATACCGATGTTCAAGAAAGAGATTTCTGGTTTATCAACAGTTTCTGGCCAGCCACTGAAAACAAAGAATTTTCCAGAGATAGTCATTGTATCGTTTACAGCAACTTCTTCTTTCGACCAGTTCAAATCGAACCAGTGGATAGTACGCATACGCATGAACGCGGCTTGTGATTTCTCACCGTGTGCAGAAGCAGTTGGAGTGTAAAACATCGATGCTGTCAAAGTAGCCAGCAGTGCGACAAAGGATAATTTAGCAACCTTGTCTTTTAATAATTTCATATATCCTCCTCTATAATAGAGAATCTATAGTTTGTTAAGTATCTAGTGCTATCTATATGATTAGCCACTAGGTCATTATTTTTAGTTCTTAAGAAGATTTAACGAAATCAGTCTTGTTGAACCATTGACCAAAGAAGTGCCACAAGAAGTATATTAAGATACTTACGAAACCAGAGAAGAACGCTGATACTGGAGCAACGTCTTTACCGAAAGTTCTCAGGGTACCTTTCTCAACCATTCTGATGTACTCAGGTGTACCAGTTCTTACGTAGTGGTAACCTTGTAAGTCAGCCAAAGTCATCATCATGCCGTTGTATTCAACAGGAACATGTAATGGAGCAATGATTGGCCAGTTGCCTGGGTAGAACAATAAACCGTAAGCCAAACCGCCCAGAACCGCTGTCAAAGTCATGCTGCCTGACAACATCAGAACAACGTCAAGAACGATAGCGCCTGGCATCAAGTTAGAAGGGAATACGAAGTTAACTGGGAAATATGTCCAGCCCCAGAAGTTCAAGTATCTGTTGATCCACTCACCTAACAACAAGCCCAAGATGCAAAGAACAGCACCGAAAGGCAAACGGTAACGCCACCACAACATAGCTTGTACAGCCGCTGGGAAAGTGATTGAAACGATAGGGGCTACAGTAACCCACAGACGTCTGTCTTTCCAGTCAGTCCAGAAATCCCAGTCACCACCAGTCAACATATAGTGAATGTGATAACCACCAAGAACCACGAAGAACAATGTAAAACAGATTAGCCAATCGAACGTACGTGAAGCTTTTACCGCTTCAGCGCGTGAACGTACAGCTGATTGAGATGCGCTCATTAGCTTACCTCCTAAAAGGATTTAAATTATTTTTATAAATACCATCCGCCCATTCTCGCCACCTTATTTAATTTTTTAAAGGA
Organism: Methylovulum sp.; assembly: GCA_016919605.1. GTDB lineage: Bacteria > Pseudomonadota > Gammaproteobacteria > Methylococcales > Methylomonadaceae > Methylovulum. Next base: position 29,952 of record JACXTQ010000254.1, on the reverse strand, counting down.
GGCGGCGATCATTTAGGAGATAGTTGGTTTACTTTTTTTGAGATCGGATTAAGCCAGATCTTTTTTCAGAAGCTTAGCAATTGAAGCAACTTCTGTGTTTACAACGCCCATTACACCCAGAGCAGCCCATCCGAAGAATACGAAGCCGTAGTGTAAAGGAGCAACAAACAATTCTTCCATGAACCAGAAAGTGTGACCCCATTCGTTCAAGCCTACGTTAGGCAGAATCATGAAAGGACCAACTACTGATACCAAGTATTGCAGAGACAAACCTTGTTGGTAAGCTGGCAATCTGGTTTTAGCATACAAGAAAGCTGCACCACCAGTGATGATGTAGATAGGGTAGCTCAAGTAGAATTCGATGATGTGACTTGGAGTGAAGTCAGTGTCACGAACGATAGTTTGATGCCAAGTACCATCTTGCTCTGTAAAGTAGCTAGCACCGTAGTAGATAGCGATGCCGTACATTACCAACCAAACCCAATGAGTAAAATGTCTTCTCAATTCTTCTCTTGGAGTGATTGACATAACTTTACGGTCACGAGTTTTCCAGATGTAACCCCACAGGATACCTGCAGTAGAAACTTCCAAAACGAATTCGATGTACAGGAAGTTCATCCAGTATGTTTCGAATTCAGGTGCGAATGAATCCAGACCAGCTGACCAGCCGTAGACACCTTCATACCAACGAACCCAACCGTAGAAAACTATGTAAACTAGGGCTCCTAGATACATATTTTTTTTATTTAACAGCGGTGCTTCCGCAGCATCAGCTTTCACTGATTCAGTTGTAGCTGCCATTTCTATCTCCTAAAAATTATTAAACTCTCAGATATTATCTGATTATCGATAGTAACAATTCCCTTTTGCCCATTCTCACTAGTGCTACTATTAAGAAAGACACCAACTCTATTTGGTGAGTAATCAGTCTACCAGTTCGGTTAACCTTGTCAAGCCCAATCATTCCAGAAAATAAGATGGGGCGTGATAATTTATATTTGCTAAAAATATACATACTCTTAAGATATTGATGTCTGTTAAAATTCTTTAAATAACTCTAAATCTATATTGCCTTAAGAAAATCTAATTTTATGAAAACCTTCCTCAAAAAGCACCCAGCCTTTGTATTGATTATCGGCCTTTGCGCATTGTTCTTCACTCAGCAAAAAGTGGTCATGCCGCTGGTCTATGAAGTCATCAAATCTGACCTGTTTTTGGTCGACAGTAACGACAAGGCCAGCCAGTTGCCTATTTCCACGCACTTAACCGAACTGGCGTTTAACAACTGCAACCAATACATCAAATCGAAGTTGGCATCGAATATCACCGTCACGTTCCCCGGCAAACCGATCAATGCCTGGAGCCTTGGCAACTACCAATATGTGATTAACGCCGAAATCACCACCAGCAGCGACCCGACGAAAACCAACACTCACAAGTATGCGTGCCGGATCACCTATAAAAATGGCGATGATCAAGAGGGTGTCGAAGACCTTAAAAACTGGACAGTTGACGGCCTGTCCGGCCTTGAAAACATTTAAGGATTGATACAATAGGAAATGGCTTAGGCGCATAAATTGGCATGGCAATAAGCCCGATAGGTTAGCCCTTACACGTGACGACAATAAGCCGTCAGTATGTAAGGGCCCATTTTTATGGCGAGAGCCACTCACCCAGCCCTTAGCTGACCGCTTGGCTGTTCAAATAATCATCATAGCTACCATTAAAATCAACGATACCGTGGGAAGTCAGCTCGATGATACGAGTCGCCAACGAAGAAACGAATTCCCGATCATGACTGACAAAAATCAAAGTGCCGGGGTAGTTTTCCAGAGCGCTGTTTAACGATTCAATGGATTCCATATCCAAATGATTGGTTGGTTCGTCCATTACCATGATATTGTTTTTTTGCAGGATCAGCTTACCGAACAACATCCGCCCTTTTTCCCCTCCCGACAGCACTTGTACGTTTTTATTTATGTCGTCTTGGGAAAACAGCAATCGCCCTAGGGTGCCACGGATGGCTTGGTCATCATCGGAATCTTTGCGCCATTGCCCCATCCATTCAATCAAGGTGATCGGTTCGGCAAAATCTTCGGCGTGGTCTTGGGCAAAATAGCCGACTTCCGAGTTTTCCGACCATTTGACTACGCCCACGTCAGGAGCCAATTCACCGACTAGCGTTTTCAATAACGTGGACTTCCCAATACCGTTAGGGCCTATCACTGCGATACGCTCACCAACGGCGACCATCAGATTGAGGTTTTGGAACAATGGCCCGTTTCCGTAACCTTTGCTCAGCCCTTCAACCTCCAAAGCCAAGCGGTGTAACTTTTTGGTTTGGTCAAAGCGGATAAAAGGGTTGACGCGGCTGGATGGCTTAACTTCATCAAGCTTGATTTTCTCTAATTGTTTAGCCCGCGAAGTGGCTTGCTTGGCCTTTGAAGCATTGGCGGAAAAACGGCTCACGAAGGTCTGCAATTCGGCAATCTGGGCTTTTTTCTTGGCGTTGCCCGCCAACAAACGTTCGCGCACTTCGGTGACGGCCAGCATATAATCATCATAATTGCCAGGATAAACGCGCAGTTCGCCATAATCCATATCCGCCATGTGGGTGCAGACACTGTTCAAAAAATGGCGGTCATGCGAGATAATAATCATGGTGCAATCGCGATCATTAAGGACGTTTTCCAGCCATCTGATGGTGTTGATGTCCAAGTTGTTGGTCGGCTCATCCAATAACATGATGTCAGGGTTAGCGAATAGGGCTTGCGCCAACAGCACCCGCAGCTTCCAACCGGGAGCGACCGCGCTCATCAGGCCATAATGCTGATCCAAAGGAATATCCAGACCCAATAAAATTTCACCGGCACGGGATTCAGCGGTATAGCCGTCCATTTCGGCAAACTCGACTTCTAACTCGGCCACTTGCATCCCTTCCGCTTCGCTCATTTCCGGTAAGGCATAAATGCGGTCACGCTCTTGCTTGACCTGCCAAAGCTCTTTGTGCCCCATAATGACCGTATCGATAACACTATAATCTTCAAAGGCGAATTGGTCTTGGCGTAAGTTACCCAGCCTCTCGTTAGGCGTAACGCTGACGTTGCCCGCCGAAGGCTCCAAATCACCGCTGAGAATTTTCATAAACGTGGATTTGCCGCAGCCGTTCGCACCAATCAGGCCGTAACGGTTGCCGTCGCCAAATTTTACGGAGACGTTTTCAAACAAGGGCTTTGCCCCAAATTGCATGGTTATGTTGGCTGTAGAGATCAAGATAAGGTTCCGAAGGGTAGATTTAATATGTTAGGGCGCATAGTTTAGCGTAATGTTGGCGGTTTCGCGGCGAATATCGCTTAAGCGCCAAAGAAACCGGCGGACTCATCACCATAACGCCAGCCCGACTTGCCGCTTAAAATACTGCCTTCAATCCACTGACCCACGCCGAAACAGTAAAGCCCCCACATCACTATAAGCCTCACCGTGCGCCGTTCCGACCGGTGCCAATTGATAATCGCCTTCACGCAACAACATATCACCCAAAAATAATTCGCCATTGAGCATCATACATTCTTCATGCTGGGAATGGGTGTGCAAACCCACGCTCGCCCCTGGCTGCAAACGGATCAAAGCCGATGACAATACACTGTCGGCATAAAGGATTTTTCTGGACACCCCCACTCCGATAGAATGCCAACCGAGATCATCATTGGCAAACACCGTGCTAGTAAATCCCTCCCCAAAAGGCAATAAGCCGCCTAACATTTCACGGGTGACACCGGGCGGATAGCCCAGCGAAGTGCCGCGCAAATAGGCCAACGCCCCTTGCCGAGATTGAATACGCTGATGACGGCTACCTGCAGGCGCAAGATGGTAATCCAACACGCCCAATTGCAAATCACCCACTTGCAAGCCACCGCTTAAGACAATACCTTCTTCCAACCAATTGTGCCGATGCTCAGGCAATTGTGCGCCTGGAGCAAAGTCAATTAGCACTGAATTGCCCTGGTCGCCCAGCCACAACATCTTAAAGCGAATACCGGGCTTAAGCGTTTGCCATGCGCCATTTTTGGCCCTGACCGTCAATAGGCGGCTATGCTCATCGGCACTTCGTGCAATGCGCCCCTGTAAGCGGTGGGTCAAACTCTGCCGAATACTTGGCGGTGGCGATACCGGTACAATGTGTCCGGCCAGCAAAGTGGCCAAATCGGTGGTTGCCGATGCGTTGCCGATAGGTTCTAAGGAATCTGTTTTACTAGTCATATCATTACGGTCAATAGTCGGCAGTTACTGCCAGTGTTTGTTTAAGGCTCAAGAGGGCTCGGCGGATATGCGACTTTACCGTACCTAGCGGCAAATCCATGTGCAGAGCAATTTCATCATGGCTTAAGCCGCGAAAAAAAGCCAATGCCACCAATTGCCTAGGCAAGGGTGCCAACTGCTGCAAAGCCGCGTGAATGCAGCTATTTTCTTCAACCGCCGCAAGCAAATCTTGGGGATTACCTCCCGCCAAAAAAACCGTGGCCGCCGCGTCATCAGCGACCTCTTCGCCCCCCATGTCCGAGCGCCGTAGCGCGTCCAAGGCACGGCTACGGGCAATAGTCATGACCCAAGCCACCACACTGCCACGCCGGGCATCAAAACGCGGGGCTTGCCGCCAGACTTGCCAAAACACATCTTCGGTAACTTCTTCGGCCAGTGGGGCATGGCGAGTAATCCTTAGAGCCAAACCGTACACACGTTCCAAAAGCTGCTCATACAAGGCGGCAAAAGCCCGTTGGTCTTGGTCGATAATACGCTCGATTAATGCCTGCAAATGCGGCTCATCAGGCATGGATAACCCAGAACATAAGGCAAAGGCGGCGACACCGATAGCTTTATGCTCTTGACTATCGGCAAGGTAAGTATCCATCAGGTCATCTCTGTCAGTGCCGGAAGTTCCGTTCATTAGTATCATTAACCTTGTATACGCAGAGGATCGGTTATTGGATGCAGCGCTACTCAACTTTATTGAAAATATCACGCCACCGCTGGTTCTTGCTCCTTAAACTGCATCGAATGCAAGCGAGCATAAGCACCGTTTTTTGTCAACAATTCGCTATGCGAACCGCGCTCGACAATACGCCCCCGCTCCATAACCAAAATGACATCGGCATTTTCAATCGTTGACAAGCGGTGGGCAATGACCAAGGTCGTGCGGTTGCCCATGACCTTTTGCAAAGCGGCCTGAATATAGCGCTCGGACTCGGTGTCCAGCGCCGAGGTGGCTTCATCCAGTATCAAAATGGGCGCGTCCTTTAACAAGGCACGGGCCAAGGCCAAACGCTGGCGCTGTCCACCTGACAATTTCACGCCATTTTCACCGATCTGAGTATCTAAACCATGTTCGAGCTTACCGACAAACTCCATCGTATAAGCATCGGTGGCGGCTCGCTCTATTGCACTACGGCTGGCTCCAGCCAACGCGCCATAAGCGATATTATTGGCAATGGTGTCATTAAATAAAATCACTTGCTGGTTCACCAAAGCGATATGCTGACGCAAATTGGCCAATTTGTAGTCATTAATGTCCACGCCATCCAGTAAAATCTGTCCGCTATGGTAAGGATAAAACCGTGACACCAAGTTCACCAAGGTGCTTTTTCCGCCGCCGGATGCGCCCACCAAAGCAATAGTTTGCCCTGGCTCGGCCTTAAAATTGATGTCTATCAGCGCCGGCTCACTAGCGCCTGCGTATTGGAAAGTCAGGTTTTTAAACTCCAAGGCCCCTTGGCATTGCTGACTTCGATAACTGCCGCCGTCAGGCTCGCTTTCGGCATCCAATATTTCAAACAGGGAATTGGCCGCGACAATGCCGCGTTGGATGTCGCTGTTGGCATCGCTTAATTGCCGAAACGGCCTGGGCAACAAAAAAGCGGCAGTCAAATAAGCGACAAACGAACCAACACTGGATTGCTCCATGAAAAACAAAGCCATATACATTAAAAACGCCAAGGCGATGGCAATCACCAACTGCATGGCTTGATTGTGTATCGCGCCAGTGGTGGTGGCTTTCAGCGATTGGCGGCGGTTATACAGGCTGCTGTCCAAAAATCGCCGTTGCTCATAGGCTTCCCCACCGTAACTGCGAACGATACGATGACCGTTGACCAATTCCGAGGTGATGTGGGTCATGTCGCCTATTGAATCTTGGATACGCTGGCTTAACATCCGCAAACGCTTGCTGACATAATTGACCAGCAAGGCAATAATCGGTGCTACCACCAAAAAAACCAATGATAACAGCCAATTAACATAGAAAAGGTAAATCAGCAAACCTAATGCGGTCAAGCCTTCCTGCACTACCTTACGCACCGCATCGGTGGTGGCCTGCGCCACTTGCCCGACATTATGGGTGATTCTGGAAATCATATAACCGCTATTATTGTCGTCAAAATAGGTGGTCGGCAACTGCGTATATTTATCAAAAATCTCGCAACGTAAGGTATGGATCACATTCAGCGACACCTTGGCCAGAAAGTAGTTGCCCAGATAATTGCCGATACCGCGCATAACAACCAAGCCACTGAAAAACAATGGCAAATAATACATTTTCTCGCGTGATTTGGCTTGCAAGGTATCAATAATTTGCTGGATGAGACTGGCAAATAAAGGCTGGGTGCTGGAGTAAATCAGGAAACCGAAAATGCTGATGATAAACAACCGCCGATGAGGTTTGATATAAGTGAGCAGCCGCCGGTAAATTTCGCCGTTGGTTTTTGATGTGTTGTGCATAGTAGTTATTGTAATATAAGGGCGTTCACGCCCTGTGCGGCTATCGACAGCCGAATCCTTGTCGTTATGTGGTGCCTAATTGGTTTGCGTGCCTCTTAACAGGCTAAAGACTGGAGTGCCATAACCCCGTAGCGGCGGCTTTTTGTCATAACCAATATAGGAAATATTTTAAAAGCGTTCCGCTTATCAAGCTGTTTTCAGTGTACAAGACTATCACCTAGTCGCTCAAGATAAATGCCACTTTGTTGCCGCAACAAAAACAAGGACGGACTCTCAGTAAATAAAATTTTTAAGTGGGCTGACCAGCAGGCTGTACATCGGGCAAATACAGCGGGGCATAACATAAGGCGATCAAGACGGCAAACCAGTGCCCTTCGGCATGGTCGAGCAAGGGGCTGTTAAATAGGCTAGTCACCACTAACGACAGCCATAGCCCTTGGGCCAGCCAGCGCTCCGGTTTGGGCAAAAGCCTTGCGCAAACCAGTTGGCTCCACAAAAATCCGCAATAGAATACCAAGCCGACAGCCCCTAACTGAACACCAATCATCAGAAATTCATTATGGGGATTAGTGGTCAACAATGGCCCGTCAACCACCAAACGCTGATATTCTTTATTAAAGCTGCCCGTGCCATAGCCTAACAAAGGCTTTTTGCCCATTAATTTAAGCGAATTTTGCCAAAACCCATAACGCAAGCCCATACTAGATGGAACCTGTTCAGGCTCAGGCTTTATCAAATAGGTTTGGGTATTGGCAATGCCTTCTTGCAAGCGCACCGCCTTATCAGAAAAGCCCAAAAACAGCGCCAATGATACCGTAACCAGCACTATCGCCAGCAAGCGGCCTTTGACATTAAAGCATTGCCACGCAAACAACAAGGCCAGCGCGACCATCAGCACTTGCCCAGTCCGTCCTGGCACGACAAAAAACAGATTATAAAGGCACAGCAGCACCACCAACAGATACCACGGGCGATGGCGAGGTTCCTGATAGGCTTTATGGACACAGAAAAAGGTAAAAAAAGCCATGAAAATGCTGTAAGTGATGCGGCTCTTAAAGCAGGGGTCGCCATCCTTGTTCACGTCAAGAAACCCCATCTCCATCAGGTACGAACCCAATAAGGCCGCTATAGAAGCCAAGATGAACGCGTTCCACAACCAATAGCGGGCGCGTTCTTTATCTAAAAACGACATCAACACCGGAATGAAAAACAACTCCCTGTATTTGTTAATCATAGCCAGCCCTTCCTGGAAACCGGCTCGGCCATAAGTGAGGCCTAAAAAAAAGCAGGCCAACAGCAATAAAGCCCATAAAACAATCGGGCAACGCCTTAAAAGTACGGGCAACCCTTTAAACCGTCCAGAAATTAGCCACAGCAAACCAATCAAAACTGATAAAATCGTCGAAATGCTGGTGGAAAAATAGATTGAAATGATAAATGAGGCAAATAGAAGATATGCGCTTTTTGTAATAATATCTGCCTGCATCCGGCTTTAACCTGTGGGTAACAAAATTAATGAAAAATATTGTGATTGATTGCGAAAAAATGCGGAATCCCAACATGGGATTTTATTTTTTGTATTGATTTAACCCAATTCATTATTTACAAACAAATACTAGGAATGCCCTCATAAAGCTGTATTTGTCAAAATAATGCCTATTTTAGTTCATTAATTTAACTTGTGTGAAAAACCTATGCCTGAATTACTAAATAGAAAATCGCTAGACCTGGGCTGTAATGACCACCCTCGGAACCCATATAATTATGAAGAATTATATGGCATTGATCTGGCAGCTCAAACTATCAGCGGTGTTACTTATGTTCAAGCCAACCTTGCCTTGGATGCCATACCGTTTGAAAATAATTATTTTGATTGCGTCACTGCTTTTGATTTTATAGAACACATACCTCGACAACTGCTCTCACTGGATACGGGTAAGACAAGATTACCCTTTATAGAATTAATGAATGAAATATGGCGAGTTCTTAAACCTAATGGTACTTTTTATGCGGTAACTCCCGTTTATCCATCCGCCGCAGCATTTCAAGATCCAACACATGTTAATTTTATTACCAAAGAAACTCACGGGTATTTTTGTGGTGATTCACCTTTAGCGAATATGTACGGATTTGTTGGGAAATTTGAAAAACTACGCGCTGAAACCGTTGTTCATAAAACGACACTGACAGCAGAAAAATCAACAGCCAAATCCTTATATAATTTTAAAAAAAGCATATTCAAACCACAAAGCTTAAGCCATATTCTCTGGGAATTAAAAGCTAAAAAATGATTAACCTCAAACAGCAGCATTACAATATGAATACGATCTTACCTACCCCATTGGTGTCAGTAGTTATAGCCACCTATAACGGGGAGCATTTTTTACACGAACAAATCGATAGCATTATTCAACAAACTTACAAGAACATTGAAATTATTGCTGTTGATGACTGCTCTACTGATAACACTATATCCATACTTAATGAATATGCCACCCGACATGCCAACTTTACGGTAATTCAAAATGAGAAAAATATAGGCTATCAGAAAAATTTTGAAAAAGGCTTTTTACTTGCCAAAGGTGATTATATTGCGCCTTGCGATCAGGATGATATATGGCTACCCACAAAAGTTGAAATATTAGCGAGTCATATTGGCAGCCACGCTATCGCATATTGTAATTCTGCCTTTATAGATAGATCAGGTAAAGTTCTTGGCATAAAAATGAATGACACAAAAACACTTACCAACTTTAATTCACCTATTATGTATTCTGTTGGTGCGTCAGCACCAGGCCATGCCATGCTAATCACCAAACAACTTGCAATGGCCGCAATGCCTTTTCCTTTATTGCTATCGCATGATACTTGGCTTGGTTTTGTTGCCACTTTCGACAACTCGCTCAAATTTGTCGATGAAGTGTTGGTCTTATATCGCCGTCATGAAAACAATGTATTTGGAGCGTTTCACAAAAAAGACAGAAAAAAGAACAATCCTAAAGGCTCTTCGCAATTGCAAGCACAAAAAGCAAGGCAACGTGCCGCATTGCTCTATAACAAATGCCCTGATTATTTGCCTGAAGAAAAAGAGTTTTTTAAAAACTTATGCAAATGCTATGAAAACTATTCAATCGCAAATAATTTTGCACGGATGTGCTTGTTTTTTAAATATCGGCGAGAAATTTTGAGAAATAAAAAACGTAATGAAATAAGACGTTGCTTATATTGCTTAAAAATGTTTTTTAAAATAATTTGAAATTATGCCCAATTAATATTACCTGCATATGACAACAACTGCACAATGGAAATAAACTTAAATAAGTCGCTAGAATTCATCGCCTTAGCAAGCCACAATGAGGGACATTTTTTACAAAATCATGTCAGCAGCTTATTACAGCCAGCCTATTTTTATGCGTATACCTTCTAATATTATTATCAGCCGCACGGACAGCCTAGGCGATGTCGTCCTGACCCTGCCGGTCGCAGCCGTGTTAAAACAGCATTTCCCTAACATGATTATTGGCTTTATAGGCACAGCCTATACCCAAGCCATTATTGAATCTTGCCCGCATATTGACGTGTTTATTGATAAGGACGACTTCTTAACCCATCCCGTCACCTTAATGGGGGAAAAGCCCCAGTGCCTGATGCACATTTTGCCACGGGCCAACATGGCCAAACGCGCAAAAGAGCTACAAATACCTTGGCGGATTGGCACCACCAACCGTTGGTTCCATTGGCTAAACTGCAATAAGCTGGTCAAACTTAGCCGTAACCGCTCATCGTTACATGAGGCGCAATTAAACCTAAAACTGCTGAAACCTTTTGGCATCAATCATGATTTTTCGCTGCCTGAAATCGCCGAGTTAGTGGATATGAGCCGCTTGCCCGCCCTGCCCGTACAATTTGCCGGCTTATTGGCTCCAGACAAATTCAAGCTGATCCTGCACCCCAAGTCCAGAGGTAGTGCCAGGGAATGGGACTTAAGCCATTATGTCAGCTTGATAAAGCTGCTGGATTGCGATAAGTTCCAAATTTTCATCTCCGGCACGGCCAGCGAACAAGCCGATTTGCAACCGTTATTGGCTGCCGTGGGCGAACGTGTCACCGACATCAGCGGCTTGATGACCTTGGCGGAATTTATCCCTTTTGTCGCCGCCTGTGACGGCTTGGTCGCATGCAGCACCGGGCCGTTGCATATCGCCGCCGCCTTACAAAAACACGCGCTGGGCATTTACCCGCCTATGCGCCCGATACATCCGGGGCGCTGGCAACCCATAGGCAAGCATGTGCAAATTTTTTCTTTGGACAAGACCTGTAACGAGTGCCGAAAGGACAAGACGGTTTGCCCTTGCACCCAGGCCATCCAGCCGATAACCCTAAAAACCGCTTTGGACGCACTCTATGCCGACTTTTCGCGGAGCAAACCTTAAGTGAAACCCGCCCTTGCTTTTCAGCGGATACTGATTGCCAAAACCTCGCATTTAGGCGATTTGATCATCAGTTTGCCGATGGCCGCGACGATCAAACGCCATTATCCTGAAGCGACCGTTATTTTTTTAACCCACCCCAGAACCGTTGAGGTTGCCAAACGCTGTATGGATGTTGATGAGGCCTATGGCCTACCAGACAATCCCGAGCACTTGCCCAAACTGTTAAAAAGCCTCGCTATCGATGTATTTATTCAGGCCAATACCTCAAAAGAACTAGGTATGGCGGCCAAAGCCGCCGCCATACCCATGCGCATCGGCTCTTGGTACCGGCATTATAACTGGAGCCTTTGCACCCATACCGTCACCATCTCCCGTTGTTACAAACAATTGAATAAACGCTTGCTGGATTTGGAATACTTAAAACCTTTGGGGGTTATCGCCAATGAGTTGCAAGCCATACCCGAGCTCTATCGCTTCACCCCAAACAAGGAACAAGAACAGGCATTAGCGGCAAAACTGGGGCTGGACTTTAACAAACGGCGGATTATCCTCCATCCTGCGTTGATCACCTCTAAAGCCCACCAATGGCCTTTGGCTGCGTATTCAGAGTTGATCGCTTCCTTTGACCGCAACCGCTTCCAATGGCTGATTACCGGCATGGCGGCGGAGCGGGAGTATTTGCAGCCATTACTTAACACGCCCGCATTGACGGCGGATGTACTGGATACAGTGGGGCAGCTGACACTGGACGAGTTAACCTCTCTTATGATGGAATGCGATGGCCTAGTGGCGGGCAGCACCGGCCCGCTACATTTGGCGGCGGCACTGGGGCTGCATACCCTAGGCTTGTTCCAATCTAGACCCAGTGTCAATAAAAGATGGTCGCCAATGGGGCGGTCGGCAACCACACTGTATAGCACCATTCCTTGCCAAGGCGACAAAAGCCTGACCCCTTGCCCTTGCATCCTAGCTATCACGCCGGCACGGGTTAAAGAGCGGATAGCGATGTGGTTCTATGATGATAAGGGCAGCGAATAACCCCGCTTGTCGCCTCTCAAAAAAACCATTCGACAAGGCCGCAGAAAAGGGGTAAGAATGTAGGATAACTTCACTGCACCCTATGCCGCTATGAATACTTCTCGCATTCTGTTACTGGCTCTTATCGCAGTTGCCATCACGGTCTTTTTTGCTGTCGGCGGTCAAGATCACTTGACGCTGGATACGTTAAAAAACCAACAACACCAGCTATTTGCCTTCCGTGACGGGCATCGTCCGCTGACCATCTTACTGTACAGCCTGATTTACATCACCGTGACCGCCCTGTCCTTACCCGGAGCAACGGTGATGACCTTGGCGGGTGGGCTGTTGTTCGGTTTGCTGTGGGGGACGGTGATTGTCTCGTTTGCCTCCACTATCGGCGCAACGCTGGCCTTTTTGGCGGCGCGGTTTTTGTTCAGAAAGCAAATCCAAGATTATTTTGGCGACCGCCTGAAAACTGTTAACGAAGGTATGGCACACGAGGGGGCTTTTTACCTGTTTACTTTGCGCTTAGTGCCGTTGTTCCCGTTTTTCGTCATCAACTTAGTGATGGGCTTGACCAACATTAACACCCGCACATTTTATGCGGTCAGCCAAGTCGGCATGTTGGCGGGAACACTGGTGTACATCAATGCGGGTACGCAGCTAGGTGAGTTGGAGTCATTGGCGGACATCTTATCGCCAACCCTCATCGGCTCTTTCGCGCTCTTAGGTGTGTTTCCACTCTTGGCGAAAAAAATTATCAGCGTATTGGAAGCACGGAAAATTTACCACGCGTGGCCCAAACCCAGCCAATTTGACACTAATCTGCTGGTGATCGGTGCAGGGGCTGGGGGCTTGGTGAGCACTTATATCGCAGCGGCGGTCAAGGCGAAAGTGACGCTGGTCGAACAGCGGCGCATGGGCGGCGATTGCTTATATACAGGCTGCGTGCCGTCCAAGACGTTAATCCGCAGTGCCAAAGCGGCGGCGCAAATCCGCCGTAGCGCCGAGTTTGGCATCCACAGCCAAGCCGTGACAGTCGATTTTGCCGCCGTCATGGCACGGGTACAGGCCGCAATACAGGCCATCGCCCCCCATGATTCACCAGAACGTTACCGGACACTGGGTGTAAACGTCATTAATGGCACGGCCAAGATAGTGTCACCGTGGTCGGTGGCGGTCACTGATGGCAACGACAGCCAAGTCATCACCACCCGCGCCATTATCATAGCCACCGGTGCCAAGCCTTTTGTGCCACCGATTCCAGGCTTGGCGGAAATCGGCTTCCTGACCTCGGAAACGCTCTGGGATTTGCAGGAACGGCCCGCACGGCTGCTGGTGCTGGGCGGCGGCCCGATAGGTTGTGAAATGGCGCAAGCCTTTGCCCGTTTGGGTAGCCAAGTCACTCAAGTGGAACTGTTGCCACGCCTATTGGCACGGGAAGACCCTGAGGTATCGGAATTGATCCAACAGACATTCTGGCAAGAAGGCATAGAGGTTTTACTAGGCTATGAAGCCAAGGCCTTTGTGCGTGAACAGGGCGAAAAAATCCTTATCGCCGATTATCAAGGCGAAACCCGCCGCATTGCTTTCGATGAAGTTTTAATTGCCCTAGGCCGTAGCGCCAATGTATCGGGGTTTGGCGCGGAAGAACTGGGCATCCGCTTGTCGGATAAACAGACCATCGCCGTCAACGATTTCCAAGCCACCAATTTCCCTAATATCTACGCGTGTGGCGATGTCGCAGGCCCTTATCAGTTTACCCACACGGCGGCGCATCAAGCGTGGTATGCCGCTGTCAACGCCCTATTTGGCGAAGTCAAAAAATTCCGCACCAATTACTCCGCCATCCCCTGCGCCACGTTTATCGACCCCGAAGTGGCGCGGGTGGGGCTTAACGAACAAGACGCACAAGCCCAAGGCATTGCTTACGAAGTCAGCACTTACCCGCTGGGGGAGCTAGACAGGGCGATCACCGATGGTGTGGCTCAGGGTTTTGTCAAAGTCTTGACCGTACCCGGCAAAGACAACATCTTAGGCGTAACCATTGTCGGCGAACAGGCGGGCGAATTGCTGGCCGAATTTGTCTTGGCCATGACCCATAACCTAGGCTTAAATAAGATTTTAGGCACGGTACATAGCTACCCGACCCTGGCCGAAGCCAATAAATACACCGCTGGCGTTTGGAAACGCCAGCATGTCTCCCCCACCCTCTTAAAAGCCTTGGCGATTTACCATCGCTGGTTACGGCATTAAGCGCCATGCTCGACACCTTACCGTTATTACAGGCCAGTGATTTTCCGGCCATCACCCGTAACCGCTTGGACATCCTGCAAGTCAACCTAGGCTATTTATGTAACCTCAGTTGCACACACTGCCACGTCAACGCCGGTCCTAAGCGTACCGAGCTAATGGCTGCGGACACCATTGCCCAAGTATTGGCGTTTCTTGACCAACAGCAAATCCACACCTTAGATTTAACGGGCGGCGCACCTGAAATGAACCCGTATTTTCGTAGCCTAGTGACCGTAGCCAGAGCCAAGGGCGTTACCGTCATTGACCGCTGCAATCTGGTGATTTTGCTGGAAGCAGGCTTTCAGGACATGGGGGCGTTTTTGGCGGACAAGCAAGTGGAGATTGTTGCCTCCCTGCCCTGTTATCTGGAAAATAATGTCGATAAACAACGCGGCAAAGGTACGTTTAACGCCAGCATCACCGCCCTACAACAGCTTAACGCACTAGGCTACGGACACACGGGCAGCGGCCTGATCCTAAACCTAGTGTTCAATCCGCAAGGAGCCAGTTTGCCGCCGGAACAACAGGCCTTGGAGTACGCCTATAAACAGCATTTGGCAACCGATTATGGCATTGTGTTTAACCACTTATACGCCTTGGCGAACCTGCCGATACAGCGCTTTGGCAGCGTCTTATTAAGCCAAGGCCAGTTTGCTAGCTATATGGCCTTGCTAAAAAACAGCTTTAACCCCAATGCCTTGGAACAGGTGATGTGCAAAAACACCTTAAGCGTGGATTGGCAAGGCTTTGTTTATGACTGTGATTTTAACCAAATGCTAAAACTGCCCCTAGGCGCAACCGGACAACGCACCCATATCAGCCAAGTAGCCGCCCTGCTTAACCAACCTATCCATACCTTACAGCACTGTTATGGCTGTACGGCGGGACAAGGGAGCAGCTGCGGCGGGGCGATTTTAGATGTCAGGCAATGAAACCCGATTAAGAGGCTAACACACCGGCCTCTAAGTTCAATGTGCGTAAATATTCAATTAAGGTTCTGCCATTCATAAACCAAATCCCCATTGTTTTAGCGTATTCTTTGGCTGGATCACCAAAATCCGAGGAAGTCCAAAACGCAAAGACAACCGGAGTCAGTACCCCTACCTTTCCTGATTTACGAAAATCATTTAATTTTTTCAATGCACCACCGACAAACTTCCTAATGTCAGTTTCTGAAATGTCGTTGCCCCGTTTATGGCGTTTTGCCTGTCCAATAACCAATATTTTGCAACTAGGCGGTATAGGCAAATGAAAAAGTCGGGAACTAGGGAAACCAAAAGCATGAAAATCAACCCCATCATCTTGAGTGCTGCCTGTACGTGTCGTCACTTCCCAACCAAGTGCCTCGAGTATTTGCGCACAAAGATGCTCAAACTTATCGGAGTCCATCTTTTGGAGTTCTTTTAAAAGTGGCGGATAAACCTCAGTAATCTTTCTGATATAAGGGGGTTCTTCCTCATCAATCTGATAGGTCACTACTTCGCCATGCTCTTTCGCCAATGCCGCCTTATCGCGTAAAATGCGGGCAATGTGGCTTAACCCACTCTCAATCAGCTCGCTGATTTCCGCATCCGTACATTGGGTATTGCTTTTTACCCCATTGACACAGATTTCTGGCAACGACAGCCATTCTTCAGAATCCAAGCTTTCAATAGCCCATTGAGCAATTGCCTGTGTCGAGGGTTGTCCCATTTGCCCCCCCCTTATTGAACACCAAGCAAGGCGGCCCTATCTTTTAAAACTTGTTCGATTGTCCTCGCTAACTCTTCAATCGCCGCCTGGGCAGAATTATCCATATTGCGCAGCTTATCCGGTGTTAATGACCTTAACGCCGAGGTAGCGGTAAAAATTTTCGGAGTCCATTCTTCTGGATGTTCAACTTCATATTTAACCAAGGCTTGCACTAATGTGCCGCTGGGTGAGCGGAACGTCCGCATGGCATTATCATCTTGGATAATTTTACCCAAGTCCCTTACACTAACAGCTTCGGGTAACTTAAGTGACTCATTATGTTCAGATGGTGCTATCCAGCTATAAAATTCTGATAGCTCGTCCGTTTTTTCAAATTTTTCAGTGCTGTCATTCCAACCCAACCATTGTTTTATGGTGGGTTTTTTTAAGACCTCCTCGAAATAGCTGTACATTTTCGGCGTTGCAAAATCAGCGTATTCTTCATCTTTACGCATGTGTTCCAAAGCCATAAAACAACGGTAGGCTTGGTTGGCCGCCCTAGTAGATAACCCTAAGCTTTGAGCCGTTTCCTGTGAACTCATGCCGGATTCGCGCAAGGCAACAATCACTTTCGCTTTTTGATAAGGCCCCCACTCCTTAATGCCCGAAATATGCCGTAAGCCCGGCAAAATCAAATGCGCCATATCAGGCGCAATTTCATCATCAAGCAACAGACATTGTAGTTCCGTAAAATTAGCTATTTGCTGTTCAGTAAAAGTTTCTTTGCCTGTGTCATTTAAGGTAATCAACCATTTTAAGGCCGTAACGCGCCTATTGCCTTCGATAACCACAAACTTTTCAGGCGCACCCTTCCATTTACGCACCACAATCCTATCCATAGGCAAAAATCCCAAGGTTTTAATAGTGTCGCGTAACTCATTGACACCAAACACGGGGTCTTTCATTTTCGCCAAAGTGCTGCCCTGAACTTTGTCTTCATTAAAACGTAGCTCTGGAATCGGATTAATTTCTTCGCCCAATTCAGAAAATCGTGGATTATTAGGATCAAGCAGTAAATTATCTAAGCTTATTGTCATTGGTGACAATACAGAGGCGAGATCAAGCATTGTTATTTCTCAAGTTAATGTACATAAACGTATCCCCCACCACCAAAGTCAGCTAGGACATACCAGCATTCCCAGCCACCCTTTCACTTTTGCAGCTTCGCTATCAGCATTTTATTGACCTCAGCCGGATTGGCCTTGCCCTGCATGGCTTTCATCACTTGGCCGACAAAAAAGCCGAACACTTTTTCATTGCCGCCTTGGTATTGCTCAACCTGCTTGCCGTTGGCGGCGATGATTTGGTCAATGACCGCTTCAATCGCGCCGGTGTCGGTGATTTGTTTCAAGCCCTTGGCTTCGATGATGTCATCGGCGCTGGCTCCGGTTTGTTGCCAGAGCTCTTCAAACACTTGTTTGGCGATTTTGCCTGAGATGGTGTTATCGCTGATACGCGCCAATAATCCCGCCAATTGCGCGGCACTGACGGGAGCATCGATGATGTCTAAATCGGCTTTATTGAGCGCAGCGGACAATTCGCCTGTCACCCAATTGGCGCACAGCTTGGCTTCACAGCCCGAAGTGGCGACCACGGCTTCAAAATAATCGGCCAAGGGACGCGAGGCAGTCAAGATGGTCGCGCTTTCGTTGTCGAGCACATAGTCGGTTTTAAAGCGCTGTTTCTTAGCTTCGGGCAATTCCGGCAAGGTGGTTTTGACCTCGGCCTTAAAGGCTTCGCTAATGACCACCGGCAACAAGTCAGGGTCGGAGAAGTAGCGGTAATCGTTGGCTTCTTCCTTGCTGCGCATGGAGCGGGTTTCATCCTTATTGGCATCATACAAGCGCGTTTCTTGCACAACTTTGCCGCCGTTCTCGATCAGCTCAATTTGCCGCTCGATTTCGTGATTGATGGCCTTTTCGACAAACTTAAACGAGTTGATGTTTTTGATTTCGGCACGGGTGCCAAATTCCGCTTGACCTTTAGGCCGCACCGAGACGTTGGCATCACAGCGGAACGAGCCTTCCTGCATATTGCCGTCACAAATCCCCAGATAACGCACCAATTCATGCAGCTTGCGCATATAGGCCACGGCTTCTTTGGCGGAACGCATGTCCGGTTCGGAAACGATTTCCAACAACGGCGTACCGGCTCGATTTAAGTCTATGCCGCTTAAGCCGTGGAAATTTTCGTGCAAGGATTTGCCGGCATCTTCTTCCAGATGCGCCCGCGTAATGCCGATACGCTTGACCTCGCCATCGACTTCAATATCCAAATGTCCGTTACCGACAATCGGCAAATCCATCTGGCTGATTTGGTAGCCTTTGGGCAAATCGGGATAAAAATAGTTTTTCCGCGCAAACACCGAGCGAGGGGCAATATGCGCATCAATAGCCAAGCCAAACATGACCGCTTTCTGCACGGCATCAGCGTTTAACACCGGCAATACGCCGGGCAAACCCAAATCCACCGCACAGGCTTGGGTGTTGGGTTCTGCACCGTAAGCGGTGGACGCGCCAGAGAAAATTTTTGATTGGGTAGCTAATTGGGTATGGATTTCCAAGCCGATGACGGTTTCCCAAGAAGTGGTCATAAAAGGTATTCCTTAAAAAGGTTAAGTGACAGGCTCGTCGATTAGTTGCTGGCCGTCACGATTAAAAAACACAATAGCTATGGGCGCAAAACCCACCCCAATTAAGCCCATTAATCTGCCAGCTCCTAGTTGACAAGCACTAGCGATAATGGGGCTATTATCCAAACAATAGCAAAGGTTGGCAAAGGGAAGTTGCTTTTCTAACCCCTGTAAGCCAAGCAAAATCACGCATAGACATTAGGACGAACCTGCTAGGGTTTAAATAAACTCTTGCGGTGAGTTGTTAAGGGCTATATTTTGTCCGGCAATCTTCACCTCAATAGTGTCGCCAGGCCGTAAACTATCTTCTTCAGGCAAGTAAAACACAAAGCCGCAATGTTCATAAAAACGAGGGTCTTGGCTGGACACATCAAGCCGCGACAAATGGGTGCTGACCGTCTGTTTATAAAGGCCGTTAACGAACAGATCCAACACCACAGGGCCGGTGTTTAGCAAAGACACCGCCCAGCCGATTATTTGCCTAGCTTCTAGTGCGTCTATATAGCCCTGATAAGTCTTATTGTCAGCGATGACCTTAAATTTGACTAAAGTGTTAGTATAGGTAGGCGGCGATGGGTTGATAAATTGCACCGCATCGGTAAAACCTATAGGGTTTTCCAAGCCTAAGAAGACTGACAAGCCAGTGACAAACTCTTCTGGAAACATCAGGGCTTTTTCATAAGAGGCTATAAATAGTGGGCGTTTGGTCAGCCATAAAAATAGCAGCAAGCTAAAATTAAGCCCCAAAACCTTAAACATTTCCGATAACAGAGAAATGTTGTACAGCGTCACCCGCCGATTGGCCGTAGCGAAAATATCCCTTAATATAACGACATACACCCGCTCGCGGAACAGATGGTTCCAACGCCATAAGCGCAGTTTCTTTACTCCCCAAACCGGATAGCAGCTATTACGCTCCTTGATGATTTTTTTTGCCTGTTTTTTATCGTTACGTTGCAGGCAATCCAGCAGGGCGTTATCCTGATAACGTGAAGACAAACCTTCACCCATGAAAATGCCCAGCTTTGACAACACACCCGCCACCATTGATGTGCCGCCCCGGCCAATGCCGACCACCAGCACGGTTTTATGGGTAAGATTGGCGGCATCGCCGTTGATAATGGAAAATCCTGAATTTTTATTGCTCATAAGATCATTGTTGACGGTACGGCTAACAGACGGGTTTTGTACAGGAAAAATATCCTAACCCGTTGCCATATCTAGTTATCACTTTATGGTTTCAATTAAGGCGCAGGGCCTACGTCCATCTTCTTTAGGAAGTTTGCAGGGTACAACCTAACCAAATGCCCTTAGCTTTGGCTCCTTACCGACAATATAGCATTGATGCCCACCTTTAGGCAGGGCTGTTTTGCTATAATGGCGACTTGCAATATATTGACGGCTATGTAATAACCTTCAGCATCACCCATTTTCCAAAAATAAATTATCGTGCAACATCAAGCCCCCCATTATTTAGTCGGCATCGACCTAGGCACAACCCATACGGTGGTCGCGTATGCCTATATTGGCAGCAGTGCCGATCACAAAACCGCTGACATCCAAATCTTTCCTATCGAACAACTGGTTGCCCCTGGACAAGTGGCGGCACGCCCCTTACTGCCTTCGGTGCGCTACCATCCGGCAGAAGGCGAATTGTCAGCCGCCGATGTTAGCTTTTCACCCGCCGGGGAAGCGGCGGTGATAGGCGAAGCAGCGCGGGTATTGGGGGCAAAAACCAAAGGCCGCTTTGTGACCAGCGCAAAAAGCTGGTTATCGCACCCCTCGGTCGATCACAGTGCCGACATTTTGCCGTGGGGCAGTAGCGAAGACATCAGCAAAGTTTCACCGATTGATGCCAGCGCCAGCTATTTGCAACATATCCGCACGGTTTGGCGGCATAAGTTCCCCGATGCGCCTTTAGAGCAGCAAGATATTGTCATCACCGTCCCCGCTTCGTTTGATGAGGCCGCTCGCTCATTGACCCTAGAAGCTGCAAAGCTAGCCGGGCTTGAACAAGTGCGGTTGCTGGAAGAGCCGCAAGCCGTCTGTTACGACTGGTTGCGCCGCAATGCTGGTAATCTCCAGCAAGCCTTGGCCAACGTGCATCTATTGCTGGTTTGTGACGTGGGCGGGGGCACCACCGACTTGACGCTGATTAAGGTGGAGCAAGGCGCACACGAACCCAAACTGACCCGTATCGGGGTCGGCGACCATTTGATGCTGGGCGGTGATAATATTGATCTGGCCTTGGCGCATCTGGCGGAAAGCCGCTTGAGTTCCGGCGACAAACGCTTGTCGGCGGCGGATTTTTCGCAGTTGATAGAGCAATGCCGGATCGCCAAAGAGCGTTTGCTGGCCGAAGACGCGCCAGCCCACGTCAATGTCACTTTATTGGGCGGTGGCTCCAAATTAATCGGCAGTTCCCGCTCGGCCATCTTAAGCCGCGAAGAAGTCAGGGATATTGCCTTGGATGGCTTTTTTCCCTTGTCGGGGCTGGCTGACCTACCTGACCGCAAACGTAGCGGGGTGGTGGAGTTTGGCCTGCCTTACGCCGCCGAACCTGCCGTGAGCAAACATATCGCCGCATTTTTAAAGCAACATAGCCACGCCGCCCACGAAGCTTTAGGGGGCGTAGCGGGTGTGCCGGACGCGCTGTTACTCAATGGCGGCGTGTTCCGCAGCCAACCGATTACGCAAAGGCTACTGGCCTTAATGGCCTCATGGCGTACCCAGCCGCCCGTGTTGCTGGAAAACCAGCATCCAGAATTGGCGGTGGCGTTTGGCGCGGTCAGTTACGCCGTAGCCCGCCGCGACAAAAAACTCAAAATTGGCGGTGGTGCGGCCCGCAGTTATTTTTTATTGGTTGATACCGACACCGATGATGTCCAGCAAGGTGTCTGTATTTTACCCAAAGGTAGCGAAGAAGGCGATGAGGTCATCTTAAAGGGGCGGCAATTTGCTTTGCGCTTAGGGGTTCCGGTACGCTTCCATTTGGCTTCGACCACCGGCGATAATGAATTTAAACCGGGCGATGTCACCGACATCAATGATGATTTCCACTCCCTGCCGCCACTGGCAGTCGCCTTACACAACGATGGCGAAGCGGCAGCCCGTGAGGTGGTGGTACAATTGGCGGTCACGCAAACTGAAGTGGGGACGCTAAAAATCCAATGCGTCGCAGTGGATAACCCCCAGCAACGCTGGGATGTGGAATTTCAAATCCGCAAGAAAAGCCGTACCGCCGCCTCGGCACACGTGGCCTTACCCGTCGAAAAAATGCAGCGTTTGGAAGAAAAAATCCAAACCATTTTCGGCACCAAGTCCAAACAGGTAGACCCTAAAGCGGTGAAGAATTTACGGGCGGAATTGGAAAAAATTGTCGGCACCCCTCGTCATGAATGGGCCACTCCCTTATTGCGGGAGCTGTTTGCACTGTTGCTGGAGGGCGGCAAATATCACCGCCGTTCGGATAACCATGAGCGAATTTGGTTAAGCCTGATTGGATTTTGCCTGCGCCCTGGCTACGGCTATCCACTGGATAACTGGCGGGTTGAGCAATTGTGGAAACACTATCCGCATGGTATCCAATTCGTTAACGAAATCCAAAACTGGACGGAATGGTGGACACTCTGGCGGCGTATAGCCGGTGGCCTGAATGCCAGCATCCAAGAGCAATTGTTTACCGATATCAGCAAATATATCAATCCGGCAGTGGCTCGCCAACCCGGCATAGCCAAACAGCTTAAGACCCGTGGCTATGAAGAAATCGTGCGTTTGGCAGCGGTCTTAGAACGTTTGCCCATAGCACAAAAAACCCAGTTGGGCGAATGGCTGTTATTGCGCCTGCAAAAACCCAGCGAACCGGACCAAACGTGGTGGGCGGTCGGACGTATCGGGGCGCGGGTGCCGTTTCATGGCAGCAACCACAACGTCATCCCCCCGGATGTGGTCGCAGTTTGGTTAGAACAGATGCTCGGCCAAGATTGGAAAAAATCGCCGCACATCGGCTTTGCCGCCACCTTGGTGGCGCGAATGAGCGGCGACCGTAGCCGCGACATTGATGAAAGTTTGCGCCTACAAATCAGCGAAAAGCTAAAACTCAGCAAAGCCCCCGCATCGTGGATAGGGCTAGTGGAAGAAGTGAAAGAACTGGACGAAAAGGACGAAAAGCAAATTTTCGGCGAGGCATTGCCACCGGGCTTGAAATTGATCAATAACTGACAGGGCCCATTATCTACCGCCCATGATTGTTAACGACTTGGGCGACCAGCCAATAAGCGGAAAATATCTCAACCACTATACCGATGTTGGCTTTAGAAAATTGTTTGGCCCAGCTGTTGCCGCCCCACCACCAGATTGCCAAGCTGAGCTTTAAGAACCCCGAAGATGCCCTGCACAGCAACATTTTAAACTAATACGGCGCTTCGTTAGGCTTAGGTTTCAAATTTTCGGGGTCTTTCTCCGTTTTGCTGTCGCCGCGCATAAAACCAAACAAGCCAGTGATTTTTTCCCATAAGGTTTTTTCCAAATCCCGCTTAGGAACGTTAACGGTCATTTCACGCGGCGGTTTGACTACAGTCACGGCACTTGGTTTTAAATCGCCTTGCATCCCTGCCAGTTCATCGCCGTTAAACACCAATGTGATGCGTTTTTGCACCTTGTCTTGACCACTGACCTTATCGGAATAGATATAATCCCAGCGCGATTCGTGGAACACGTTTTTTAACATGGGCGAGCCCATAATATAGAGCACTTGGCGTTTGGTCATGCGCGGCTTGAGCTGGTCTATCATGTCTTGTTCGACAATATTGCCTTGCTGGACTTCCAGCGTATACACGCCCGGCAGATGGTTAAGCACCATGGAACAGGACGCAAGGGTCAGCGACAGCAGACAAACGGAAAAAAGCGGTTTACTCATCAGGACAACAAGTTGGATTGAAAACGCAAAATCATACAGGATGTTAAACGATTATCCTATAAAACTGTCATGCCTTGATAGCCTGAAAAAGGCTACAATGGGCAAAACTTTCACCCGCCGTTGACATTGCGGCTAATTGGAGCTTCATAATGGAATCCCATGATTTAAGAAATGCAGGTCTAAAAGTGACCTTGCCCCGCGTTAAAATTCTGCAAATTTTAGAAAAGCAGCTTAATGAGCGTCATTTGACAGCGGAAAAGGTCTATAAGATTCTCTTAAGCGAAAACGAGGAAATTGGTTTGGCGACCGTATATCGAGTGCTAACTCAGTTTGAAGCGGCGGGTCTAGTGACCCGCCATCACTTTGAAGGCGGCAACTCGGTATTTGAGTTGGCGACCGCGGATCATCACGACCACATCATGTGCATGAAATGCGGCAAAGTCGATGAATTTACCGATAATGTCATTGAAGTCAGACAAAGGGAAATTGCCGATAGGCTCGGTTATGAACTTACCGACCACGGCCTCTATCTATACGGCTTTTGCCCCCAGTGCAGAAAATCTTGATCCCTCCCTCCATTAACCGACACTTTTCATGTTTAAACCCTTAATCTTTTATATCGGCTTGCGTTATACGCGGGCGGAGCGGCGCACACAATTCATTTCGTTCGTCACCTTGGCATCGGTGCTGGGCATCGCCTTGAGCGTGATTGCCTTAATTACGGTCTTGTCGGTGATGAATGGCTTTGTCGAGCAAATCAGTGCGCGTATGCTCAGTATGACGGCCCATGCCACCATAACCGGACGGAACGGGCAGTTGGACGACTGGCAAGGGCTGGAGCAAAAACTTGCGGGTATGCCACATATACAAGGTGCGGCTCCTTTTATTGGTGGACAAGTGATGATCAACGCCGATAGGCGCGTCAGCGGCACGGTATTGACAGGGGTATTGCCGAACATGGAAGCGAAGGTGTCGGAAGTCGCGCAAAAAATGACCGATGGCAAGTTAACCGATTTGGTGGCTGGGCAATATGGTATAGTCTTAGGTCAAGAACTTGCCAATTATTTGGGCGTAGTGACGGGCGATAAAATCACCGTCATCAGCCCGCAAGTCAATTCTACGCCCGCTGGAGTCGTGCCGCGTATGCGCCGGTTTACCGTTGTCGGCACCTTCAAGGTCGGCATGTTTGAATATGACCGCAATATGGCCTTTGTCCATCTGGACGATGCCGCAAAATTGTTCCGCATGGACACCGCAGTGTCAGCGGTGCGCATCAGGCTGGACAATCTGCTGGACGCGCCTAAGATAACCCAAAATTTAGCGGTGAAATTTTACGCTGACTATGTAGTCAGCGACTGGACTAAGGCGCATGACAACTTCTTTCAGGCCATCAAAATGGAAAAACGGGTGATGTCGATCATCCTATTGCTGATGGTCGCCGTGGCGGCGTTTAATATTGTCTCCACGCTGATTATGGTAGTCACGGACAAACGTGGTGACATTGCCATCTTAAAGACCCAAGGCTTAACCTCTGGGGCAGTCATGGGTATTTTTATGGTGTTGGGCACGACTATCGGCTTGGCGGGAACTGCCTTGGGCGTAGTCGGCGGGGTACTGCTGTCACTGAATATCGCCGACATTATCCACACGATTGAAGAGGCGACCGGCTTTAAGTTTTTGTCGGCAGAAGTCTATTACATCAGCGACCTGCCCTCAAAATTACTGTGGACGGATGTGTATGCCATTGCCGGCATGGCCTTCTTGCTGTCTTTGTTAGCCACCATTTATCCTGCTTGGCAAGCGTCCAGAGTCAATCCGGCTGAGGTGTTGCGTTATGAATAAGCCCGCCATTTTAGTGTGCAAAAACCTGACTAAACGCTATAGCCAAGGCGAATTGGATGTCGAAGTCTTAAAAGGTGTCAATTTGCAAATAGGCATCGGCGAACAAGTCGCCATCATGGGCGCGTCCGGTTCTGGCAAAAGCACCTTATTGCATTTGCTGGGTGGATTGGATAAACCTACGGGCGGCGAAGTGGTCTTGGACGGGGTTAACCTGAATAAGGTCAGCAGCAACCAACAAGCACGGCTGCGTAACAAGTCATTAGGGTTTATTTACCAATCCCATCACTTGCTGGGTGAGTTTACCGTCTTGGAAAACGTTGCCATGCCTTTGTTGATTGCCGGAGTATCGGTTGCCGAGGCCAAAGTCCGCGCCAGCGAATTGTTACAACGGGTCGGCTTAGGCCATCGTATCGCCCATAAGCCCGGCGAACTGTCCGGCGGCGAACGCCAACGCGCCGCCGTGGCGAGGGCGCTAATCAACAAACCCGCCGTAATTCTGGCGGATGAACCCACAGGCAACCTAGACAGCAAAACCGCCGAACACGTCTACCAACTGATGTTGGAACTAAACCAAGAACTGCAAGTAAGTTTTTTGGTGGTGACGCATGACCATGAACTGGCGGCGAAGATGGGTAAGGTTTTGCACATGGAAGATGGGGTGATTGTGGGGGGATAGGTAACTTAAACAAGCAAACCTAAAGGAGTAACCCATGCGTTATGCAATTGTTGTTGAAAGGACGGCCAATAATTATTCGGCATACGTTCCTGATTTGCCTGGCTGCATTGCTACGGGTGAGACTATTGAGGAAACTGAGCGGGAAATTCGTGAAGCCATCGCTTTTCATATCGAAGGCATGATTGAAGATGGCTTGCCTATACCCCAGCCAAGCAGCATCGTCCAATATATTGAAATCGCCGCCTAAATGGCAGGGAAGGCAATTTGTTTATGATCCGCCCCCACCGCAGATAAGCACAAGCAAACCATTATGATTAAAGAATTAAGGCTAACAAACTGGAAAAGCTTTGCCGATGCCAAGCTGTACATTGACCCGTTGACACTGTTGATCGGCACCAATGCCAGTGGCAAGTCGAACGCATTGGATGCGTTGTTATTTTTGCATCGGCTGGCTTCTGGGGTTAGTATTTTTGATGCAATTAATGGTAATAGCGATACCAAGCTTCCGGCTTTGCGAGGTGGGATTGACTGGGTTTGCCTTAAGCGGCATACGCAATTTACGCTTGAAGTTTTGGCGGATGGCGTAAAGAAAAATCAAGATTGCCGTTATGTGCTGAAGATTGGAGTTAATCAGGCTTATGCAGGGATCATTGACGAAAAATTTTCATTATTAACGTATGAATCGGAGAGTGGAGGGGCGGCTGAAGAAAAAGTACTTTTCATGCAAGATAGTAAAGATGATGAATGGAATCTTTTAT
Organism: Methylovulum sp.; assembly: GCA_016919605.1. GTDB lineage: Bacteria > Pseudomonadota > Gammaproteobacteria > Methylococcales > Methylomonadaceae > Methylovulum. Next base: position 2,876 of record JACXTQ010000254.1, on the reverse strand, counting down.
GTTTGTTGAGTATCTTTATAGGGGTTTCACATTTAGGAACAGAGCTGCTTTTAAGTCCGATATTAGGTTTGGCTAAAACAAAGTTTGAGGAAGATGATGTCATTAATATCAATCATTTCATTACACAACTTAAACAAATTTTCATATTTGACCCCATCCCTAGCCATATACGCGGTTATGCGCCTCTATCAGAAAAACTCAATACCGATGGCTCCAATATCGCGGGTGTTTTAGCGGCACTTGAACCCTCGCGTAAAGAAGAAGTTGAAGCGACATTGACGGGTTATTTTAAATCCTTGCCGGAATCGGATATTAAACGGGTATGGGTAGAAACCATCGGCAAGTTTAACTCCGATGCCATGCTATATTGTGAGGAAGGCTGGGGTGAGGCGGCCAGCCATGAGATAGACGCGCGGGGCATGTCTGATGGTAGCTTGCGGTATCTGGCGATAGTCACCGCCCTATTGACGCGAGAAAAAGGCAGCCTGTTGGTGATTGAAGAAGTGGATAATGGCTTACACCCTTCACGGGCGCATTTGCTGATAGATATGCTCAGGACACTGGGCAAAGAGCGGGGGATTGATGTGATAGTCACCACCCACAACCCCGCGTTGTTGGACGCGGCGGGTATCAGAATGTTACCGTTTATTACCGTGGCGCACCGTGATGACAAAACGGGCGTAAGCCAGCTTGTCCAGCTTGAAGATATTGAACAATTGCCTAAGCTGATGGCGGGGGGGAGTTTAGGCAAGCTCAACACGGAAGGGCAAATTGAAGCGGCGTTAAAGCGTGGGGACGCGCAGTGAGAAAAGTGCTGATTATCGACACCAGCATTTTATGCGTTTGGTTGGCTGTACCGGGTAAAGACACTTGTGGCCCTGATGATGACCGTTGGGACAAGCAACGCGTTAATGAGAAAATCCAAACAGAACTGCAAGCTGGTACCACATTTGTCTTACCATTAGCCACACTCATTGAAACGGGCAACCATATTGCCCAAGCCCCTGCTTACCGATTTGAACGGGGGCAAGCGTTAGCGGATTTGCTACGCAAAGCCGCCGACAATGAAACCCCGTGGGCGGCCTTTTCCGAACAATCCAGCCTATGGTCGAGCGAAAAACTTAAAACGCTGGCCGACACTTGGCCGACATTGGCGGCACAACAACTATCATTAGGTGATGCGACTATCAAAGATGTCGCCGATTATTACGCCCAAAACTATCAAGTGGAAATCCTTACAGGCGACCAAGGCCTAAAAGCTTACCAACCTATTACACCTGAAGTGCCTAGACGTAGGCAACGGCGGTGACGTTTCGCATTAACCTAAGGCGTGATTATGAGACCTCTATTAGCGGCATTGAGTGCGAGTATTGCTGAATTAAAGAAAAACCCAAGCACTTTGCTCGAACAGGCGGACGGTGAAACCGTTGTCATCCTAAGCCGTAACCAGCCCCCGTCGCTTATCTTGTACCCGCAGCACAATACGCGCACCTGATAGGAAAATTGGCGGAACATGAGAGACAACAAGCTTAAATCCACATGTAAACCAATCCTTCCCAACTACATCGCCTACGCTTAGGCAATGGCGGCAGTATTTTATGATCATCATCGCCCCCGCCTTTCTCGCTGGGATTTTGCTGGTGCAGCAGTTGGCGCAGTTACCCGCACTGCCTTGGCTAATCCTCTGTGCCATTGCGGTGGGGTTGATAGCGTATTGGCGTTGCCGCTTCGGGGTGTTTTTCTTCCTCGGCATCCTCTGGGCGACTTTGTTTGCCAGTTACCGGCTTGCTGACCGTTTACCTGCATCTTTGGCGGGTACCGATGTTGTGGTTACGGGCAGGATTGCCGATTTGCCCGAATTGTCCGACCCGCTTACCCGTTTTGATTTGCTAGTGACGCAAGCCCCGGTGCATATCCCATCAAAATTACGCTTAAGTTGGCATTCGCCGGAACAAGCCGTTAAGGCTGGGCAAATCTGGACATTGACGGTTAAGCTCAGACAGCCGCATGGCACGTTGAATTCGGGTGGTTTTGATTATGAGCGTTGGCTGTTCACCGAAGGCATTGGCGCAACCGGAAGTGTGCGCCCCTATCCCAAGCCCGTTTTATTGGCGCAAGCCTCATGGCGGACACCTATTGCCCTGTGGCGGCAAGCCATTAATGACCGTCTGTCGGCTTTGCCGATGAACCCCGAACACATTGCCCTGCTGAAGGCCTTAACCATCGGCTTTGGCAATGATATTAGCCCAGCGTCTTGGGATATTTTCCGGCAAACCGGCACTACGCATTTGGTGGTCATATCCGGCTCGCATATCGGCTTAATTGCCGGATTGGTATATTGGCTAGTGGCACGGTGTTGGGCATGGACTGCGTACTTGGCATGGTCGCCGCCGAGAGTGGCGGCAATGGCGGCATTAGTGGCGGGGATTTTTTATGCGGCACTGGCGGGGTTTTCTGTACCCACGCAACGCGCGGTAGTGATGTTGGTGGTCATGATGCTGGCGATTATTTGCCAGCGTCCGGTACGGCCTTTCCACACTTTAGCCTTGGCCTTGTTTGTGGTGTTGGTGTATGACCCCTTGGCGGTGTTGTTGCCAGGGTTTTGGTTATCTTATTTCGCGGTGGCGGTGATTGTTTACGCCATCAGCGGACGGCTAGGCCAGCTACATTATCTCAGTGAGGCCATCCGTATCAATGGCTACACTTCGTTAGGCCTAGCGCCGTTGTTGCTGTTCTTTTTCCAGCAAGTGTCCCTCTGTGCGCCTTTGGCGAATATGGTCGCCGTACCCGTCATCAGTTTTTTGCTCGTGCCGCTGGCGTTGCTCGCCACGCTGTTGCTGTTTATTTACGCGCCAGTGGCGAAGATGCTGATAACG
>JACXTQ010000253.1 GCA_016919605.1 Methylovulum sp. | reverse complement strand
GCTTGGCGGCCTTGTAATCGCTTGATTTCTACAATACTCAAGTATCCGACCTGTCACCGCTGGCTGGCTTGACAGCTTTGCAATCGCTTAATGCCGGGGCTACGCAAGTCTCCGACCTATCCCCTTTATTGCCCCTGATAAAACATGGAATCCCAGTCAAATTGACTATCATGGGACACGGCATTTGTGTAGAAAACTGCCCCCTCACCAACCCACCCGCCGAAATTGTCAAACAAGGCAACGCCGCCATCCTCAATTATTTCCAAGAACAAACCAGCCAAGGGGTCGATCATTTATACGAAGCCAAGCTGTTGATTGTTGGCGGAGGCGGGGCGGGTAAGACCAGTTTGTTACGGCGGCTTTACCAGTGCGATAAGCTTATGCCGGAAGAACCAGAAACCACCAAAGGCATTGAGATTCACTGCCATGACTTTACGCTCGACAATGGCCGCGATTTCCGGCTGAATGTCTGGGATTTTGGCGGCCAAGAGATTTACCATGCCACCCACCAATTTTTTCTCACCAAACGCTCGCTGTATGTGCTGTTGGACGATACCCGCAAAGACAATAAAACCGTGCAGGATGAGGGCTTTAAATATTGGTTAGAAGTGGTCGATCAATTGGGCGACCACAGCCCCGTACTAATTTTCCAGAACGAAAAAGGCGGGCGTAGCAAGACCATAGACGAGGCGGGCATTAAAGGCCGCTTTGCCAATGTTAAGGGCGTGTATCAAGGCAATCTGGAACACCCGCACACGGCGGATAAATTGCGTGATGCCTTGGCGTTTTACGCCAAGCAACTGCCGCACATCGGCGAAGAACTGCCCGCCCGTTGGGTTACTATCCGTGCCGATATAGAAGAGCTGGCGCAACAGCACCCCTATATTTCCCAGCAAGATTATTTTGCTTTGTATAAAAAGCATCTGGAATTTGACCGTGACAAAGCCCTGCATTTAAGCCGCTATCTGCATGATTTTGGGGTATTTTTGCATTTTCAGGATGATCTAACCTTGGCAAAGACTGTGATCTTGCAAAACACTTGGGCGACCGAGGCGGTGTTTAAGATGCTCGATGATGAAACGGTCAAAACAGCTTGGGGGCGCTTCACCTTGTCAGATTGCCAACGGGTTTGGCAAGAGTCGCTCTATGCCGACATGCACCCTGAGTTGTTGGCCTTGATGCAAAAATTTGAACTCTGTTACCCATTACCTGATGCGGGACTCGAAACCTGGCTGGTTCCGCAACTGTTGCCACCGTCCAAGCCCTTCGCCTTAAATGGCTGGGAAAAAGCCGGTGATTTGGTGTTGCGCTACCGTTATGAGTTTATGCCCAAGGGCCTTATCAGCCGCTTAATGGTGCGCCAGCACCGCCATGTACCGGAGCCGGAATTGGGCTGGGTGACGGGGGTGCTGTTTGAGCGTGATGGTGCGCAATTATTGGCGGAAATTGCCCCGAAAGGTGATGAAATTGTCTTACGCGCCAGAGGGGTGGAGCGTAAAGGATTGTTAGATATTATCTCCAGCGATTTAGATTTCTTGAATAAGTACTTCCGGCTTAATGACAAAGTTGAAAAGCTAGTGCCATGCCATTGTAGACAATGCCTTACCAAAGCCATACCGGAAAGCTTCGAGCAAAAGCGGCTATTGCAACGTAAACGTGATGGCAAGCTGATTGTGGAATGTCCTAGCAGTTATGAAGACGTTAAGGTGCTGGCATTGCTGGATGGTATCGAAGCCAAAAAATCACCCAATGGAGCAACGCCCTTGAAAATTTTTATTTCTTATTCTAAACACGACGTACACCACAAAGACACCTTGCTTAAACACCTGTCGGGTTTGAGCGGTAAGATCATCACTTGGAACGATCAGGATTTACGCGGCGGGGAAGAGTGGGATGAGACAATCAAAGCACAATTGAACAAGGCCGATATAGTGTTATATCTGGTTTCGGCACACAGCATGGCGACTAAATATATCCAAGATACTGAACTGCCATTGGTTGAGGCGCGTTGCCGTAACGGGGAATGTAAACTGATTCCGGTGATAGTCGATTTTTGTCTCTGGACTGATTTGGATTTTGCCAAATATAACGCCTTGCCGGATAAAGGTGTGCCCGTAGTGGATAAAGACCATTGGGGTACTGAAAGCAAGGCTTGGTTAAAAGTGGTGGAAGGTATCCGGCGGTTGGTTGTTGTGTAATCCATAAGACGCATGGGGGGCTAATACTGTAGAGACGTTGCACCGCAACGTCTTTGGGCTAGCTAAATTTAAGGAGCTTATAGGCTTTAAGACGTTGCGGCGCAACGTCTCTACAACGCCTAAAATATATACCCTAGGGTGTTGAGGCGATAGCCGTATTGCACCGCCTGTTGGATGTCAACCATCCGGCGCATTACGCTGGCACTAATGCGCCGGATGATACTGAAAATTTGACCGTTTGAAGTATACACTAGAGAAACAAATCAGAATGCACATTGAAGCGGTGGGCAAGGCGTTTTGCAATCCCTTTACTGATGGAACGTTTTCCTGCCAAAATTTCAGATATGCGGCTTTGCGGCGCACAATCGCTTAAATCTTCTTGGCGTAGGTTGTGTTGTTCCATAAAAAAACTCAGTACGGCGCTCGGCTCGGCTTTTGGAATAAAAAAATGTCCGTCCTCGTAGGCTTTGACCTGTCCGGCAAGATAGTCCAGCACCTCAGCCAAGGGGTGGTCTTCATTATCGCCAATTTCTTCAAGCAGTACATTCATAGTGGCGGTTGCCCGTTCATAATCCTGCCCGCTATGGACTGAGGTGACACCTAGCGCTGTTTTAAAAGGTATCCAAGCAGTAAGGATAGCGTGTGATGTCGCCCTGCTTATAGTGTCCATTGTTGCCCCCGTTTCCAAGCCTCTCGGTCATAGTCTGAATGTGTCAGCACATTGCGGATATACACTTTTTGACGGTTATAGTGGATGGAAGCAATCAACCTGTATTTATTGCCCCCTATGTTAAATACCGTCAGGCCGTCCACATAGTCGGCACTGGCAAAACTTGCCCGTAACCCGTTAAAGTCAGAGAATGTTCCTTTTTCCATCGCAAGATACCAAACTTCTAACGGCTTTTTGGCATCAGGATATTTTGTCCAGAACGAGATAAGGGCGGGTTTTGCTATAACGTGCATGGCCTCCACAATATACCATTATGGTATATTGTCAATCTAAAAATAATCTACGCCAAAAATTAGTCGGTTATTTCAGGAATATGGGCATCTTCGTAGTGTTCAATCAACACACCGACCAATTCCATTAATGAAGCCAAGGGATGTTGCTCATTTTCACCCACCATATCACATAAGCTGTCCAATAATCCGACCGCCTGCCGATAATCATTTTCATTATGCAGGACATGGATAAAGTTTGAAACGTTATTCCACACGGGGATAATTTGTTCAAGATAAACGGCTGACACGATAGTCACTCCTTCCATTTGTTTTTGTCATAGTCATTGTGGGTCAATATGTTACGGATGTAAACCCTATGGCTATTGTAGTGTATGGCGGCAATCAGGCGAACTTTATTACCCGCAATGTTAAACACCGTCAGTTTTCCAACTTGATCGGCCTGTGGAAATAGGGCCGTCAATTCGTTAAACGAATTAAAATCGTTGGCTTTAATAATTCGATACCAATGCTGTAATGCGGTTTTAATGTCGGGATATAAAACGGCAAAATCATTTAACCGTTTTCTGGTAATAACTCGCATGATTTTTTCTTAATTTCGTTCGGGCTGTCTTGGTCAAGTTCGGCTAGTAATCGGGTTAGGGAATAATCAGCCTGGCCGCTTTCTTCGCCTTCTAGCAGGGCTTTTTGTAGGGTTGCCAATTTTAGTTCCCGCTCTTCTAACAGCCGCAAGCCTGCCCGGATAGTTTCGCTGGTTGAGCCGTAGCGGCCTTCATTGATTTGTTTGGCGATAAATTGTTCAAAATGTGCGCCTATTGTCACACTGGTATTTTTTTGCTGCATGGCCTTTATCCCTTGATATATTATTAAATAGTATATATTGGTATAGGTTGCGGTCAAGCAAAAGCTTTCTTAACGCGGCGGCAACGTAGGTGGCTGGCATGGCCGTATAGCGCATGGGAACGCAGAAACCTTGCACTATCCCCGTCCTTTAAGCAAGGGAAGATAAGGATGCTTTTGATTTCTTTAGTTAAGTCTTTTCTGTTAAGATTATTGGGTTAAGTATAGGCTTGCCGCTGTTTGGTTCACTGCCATTAAGTTAAGGGTTTTTATATTTATTATCAATTAGATATAATCGTCGTAGGTCGGGTTAGCGATAGCGCTTGTGCCCCAGAGGGTATAACCCGACGTGTGCCGCACGGATAATGTCGGGTTACGCTATCGCTAACCCGACCTACGCCGTATTCTATTTATAGCAATACATTACTGATACCTTAACTTAATCCCAGTATCTGGCCGTTTAGGCACGGGTGGGTGGCAATACCGTCATGCAAATAAGCAGGTATAATAGGTTTCATGGGCGTTGTCGGCCTTGTTTTACCGTAAGGGCCCGTGCGCCCCTTTTGTCAATATAACTATAATAGTTGGAGGATGGTATGTTTAAAATTCGCTTATTGGTTTCTGCGCTGGCTTTGGCCGGTTCGTTGTCGGTCGCTAACGCTTGGGATACATTGCCTACGGTGGCCCCTGCACCGGCTGACAATGCGACTACGCCTGAAAAGGTGGAGCTGGGTAAGATGTTGTATCATGACCCGCGTTTGTCATCTACGGGTACGGTGTCTTGTTCGTCTTGCCATAACACTATGTTAGGTGGCGAGGACAATCGCCCTAATTCTATGGGTGTCCACGGGCAAACGGGTGGCCGTAGCGCCCCGACGGTTTGGAACGCGGCGTTTAATAGCGTGCAGTTTTGGGATGGCCGTGCGCCTAGCCTAGAAGCACAAGCGGCAGGCCCTGTGACTAACCCTATTGAAATGGGCATGAAGAGCTGGGATGATGTGGTTGAACGCCTAAAAGCGATTGAGGGCTATAACCAAGCGTTTGAGCAAGTGTTTGGTAAGGATTCCATTTCTAAAGACAACGCCACTAAGGCGATTGCCGCTTATGAGCGCACTTTGATTACGCCTAACAGCCCTTATGACCAGTATGTCGAAGGCAATAAGGCGGTGTTGACGGTGCAACAAGTGCGCGGTATGGATAAGGTGGCGGAGTTGGGTTGCACCAGCTGCCATAGCGGCGCGGCATTTAATGGCGGCGGTTCGTTCCAGAAATTCCCTGTGATGTCCAATGATTATTTTGAAGCCCAGTACCATTTCAAGAAAGATCAAGGTTTGGCGGAAGTCACTAAAAACGAGGCGGACGCGCATTTGTTCAAAGTTCCTACCTTGCGTAACATTGCCTTGACCGCACCGTATTTCCATAACGGCTCGGTAAAGACCTTGGAGCAAGCAGTAACGGTGATGGCTAAGGTGCAGTTGGGCAAGGATTTGCCGAAAGAAGATGTGGCCGATATTGTCGCGTTTTTGAATGCGTTGACCGGCGAGTTCCCTAAACAAACAATGCCACAATTGCCTGGTACTCCGGGTAAGACGTTTAACTGATAACTGAGAGTAGTTCTTTCTAATTGTACCCACACTCCTTAGTGGGTACGCTCCGGTGTAGGTCGGGTTAGCGTTAGCGTAACCCGACAGCATTCGAGCGGTAATTGTCGGGTTACGCTAACGCTAACCCG
>JACXTQ010000252.1 GCA_016919605.1 Methylovulum sp. | reverse complement strand
TTGCTTGACCATATAAACAGGCGCCCCCACTTCCACAGTCTTGTACAATTCTTCAATATCTTCAGGATACATACGCACACAGCCGTGGGTAATTTGCATCCCGATACCAAATATCTTATCAATGTCGGTACCGTGGATACGGTATTCGCCGGGCAAATTCAGATACAGCGCGAAAGCCCCCAGCGGATTATGCGGGCCGGCAGGAACAATTTCGGGTAATGGATCACCATTGGCGGCATGTTCGCGGCGAATAGATTCAGGTGGATGCCAAACTGGATCTTTAACTTTACGCGCAACCGTCGTACGACCTAGCGGTGTTTTCCAGTCTTGACGACCTACACCGTGAGCAAATGACATCACTACCCCTGGCTGCCCCGGCGGATAATAGTACATCCGGTACTCTGAAATGTTCAGGGTAATACCTTCATGGGGAGTATCCGGCAAAATACGCTTATTAGGCACGCGGACAATGGTGTCTTTTTTGATATGCCAACGATCCAAATCTTGGTTCAACCTAACAATCTCAACTTGCCCCAACAAAAAGCGGCGGGCAACATCTAACAAGGTCTCATCTTGGTCGGAACGGGTCACTGACACACCATCAGGATATTGGGTAATGACGCGATCACCTGGCGTAGGTGGCAAGGTGTAAGTGGTTGCATAAGTATTGCCAACAGCGACCGAAAGCAATAAGGTACTGGCAAAAAGTGTGCATATTTTCATCAAGATAGTGTCTCTAGTGGTAAAGTGAAGATAACATCAGGCACAAAGTCGGCCTGTGTTGCTAAAAGGCGTTGATAGCCACTGACAAAGCGTTTAGCTAATTGAAAGAATTACATTTTATCATGGGCAAGCCGATTTAACCATGCCCGCCCTCAGCCCAATGGCGATTTTTTGCCCCTCAGGATATAGCTTAACTGATGGGCAAAACCAACATTCATTGGGGTATGCGCTATAATCGCTTATCTTCAATTGACAGGAATTTATCATGACCTTGCAAATTTTCCGTACAAAAAACGTCATTTCACACGAAGAGACTGAACATGGGCTGAAGCGCTGCCTTTCCGCGTGGGATCTGGCATTTTTGGGCATAGGTGCGATCATCGGCACGGGCATTTTTGTACTGACAGGCGTGGCGGCAGCCACCCAATCAGGGCCAGCGGTCGTACTGTCTTTTATCATCGCAGGTTTTGCCTGTACGTTTGCGGCCTTGGCTTATGCCGAATTATCCGCCGCCATCGGCGGTTGCGGCAGTGCTTATGGCTATAGTTATGTGGCGTTTGGTGAAGTTTGGGCGTTTATTATCGGGTGGGATTTGTTGCTGGAATACAGCGTTTCGGTGGCGACGGTGGCGGTCGGTTGGTCGGGTTATTTTAACAATGCGCTGACGGCGATGGGTATACCGTTGCCGATGCTGTTGACCAAAGCCCCTAAGGATGGCGGTTTCATCAATTTGCCCGCCTTCCTGATTATCCTGGCTCTGATGGGCTTGCTGATTGCCGGTGTCAAACACAGCGCCAAAGCCAATAATGCAATGGTGTTTGTCAAACTCATCACCATCACCGTGTTTGTGGGCGTGGCTATTTTTAACATCCATCCTGAAAACTGGCAACCTTTTATGCCCTTTGGCTGGTTCCAAACTTTGCCCGATGGCAAAACCACAGGGGTGCTGGCAGGGGCATCGCTAGTGTTTTTTGCTTATGTCGGCTTTGATGCCGTGTCCACTGCCGCCGAAGAAGCCCAGCACCCACAACGCGATTTGCCGGTCGGGATTGTCTCCTCTTTGGCATTTTGCACGGTCATTTATATTATCGTGGCCGGTTTGCTCACCGGCGTAGTGCCGTACACCGACCTAAACGTTCCCTCCCCTGTAGCCCATGCCTTGCAACAACTAGGCATCAACTGGGCTTCGGCATTGATTTCCACGGGCGTGATCGCCGGTTTGACCACTGTGATGCTGGTCTTGTATTACGGCCTGACTCGTATTATTTTGGCGATGTCCCGTGATGGTTTGTTATCATCGTTGTTCGACCATGTCCATCCCAGTACTCAAACCCCCGTGCGCATTATTGTCGTCTGTGGCTTGGTTATCGCCACTATGGCCGGACTGATGCCTTTAAACACCTTGGCTGAACTGGTCAATATCGGCACCTTGGCGGCGTTTGTGCTGGTGTGCTTAGGGGTGATTGTCCTGCGCATCAGCAAACCGGACATGCACCGTCCTTTCCGTGCACCGTTCGGCTATACCTTGCCCGTGCTGGGCATGTTGTCGTGTAGCGCGTTAATGGCCTTCTTGCCGGTCATGACTTGGTTACGTTTTGTCGTCTGGCTAGTGATTGGCTTGATTGTTTATTTCACCTACTCCGTCCATCACAGTAAAATGGCGCAAGCCTAAGCGCATCCATCTTGACTTAAAGCGATGGGAGACTTTGCCCCATCGCGCTTATTATGTGATGCCAACACCTTCACCCAAGCCTTGCCGATTTTGCTATTATAGTCAGCTTTATTTACCGTTACAGGAACACTTATGCAGCATCCTATTGACTATCAACGCTTACAGGCAGATCTTAGAATGCCCTGGTTGACCGTAGCGATGGCGGCAACGATATTAGCCGTTTTAGTGCTGGTGTGCCAAAACCTGCCCGCAGACTTGCGCCAATCCTTACCAGAAACGACTCGTGAGTGGCTGAGGACACTCTTCTACACCATCGCCATCGTCACCTTTCCGTTCACCAACCTACTGCGGCATATCCAGTTGCGCCTTAACCAAACCATGCCGCTTGAGCAACAACCTTACGCACAAGCCGCCAAACGCCGCTATTGGATGACGATAATCGTTTCCATATCCTTAATACAAAGCCCAGGGATTTATGGTTTTGTCATGTTCTATCTTGGCGACTCTGTCAATACCCTAACCATCTTCACCTTAATGTCGGCCTTGGGCCTGTATTTATACCGCCCCAAGCTGGCTGAATACGAAGCGCTGATAATCGCACTGGCCAACCCACACCATGAATGATTTACTGACCGATGCGGATTTGTGCGTCAAATGCGGCTTATGCCTGCCGTATTGCCCCACTTACACGCACACCCAAAATGAAAACGAATCGCCGCGTGGGCGTATCGCCTTAATCCAAGGCTGGGCGGGGCAAAAGTTAGCTGGCTCGGAAGCCTTGTTCGGACACATTGATAATTGCCTATTATGCCGCTCATGTGAGCGGGTTTGTCCCGCCGTCGTGCCTTATGGCCGCCTGATTGACAATTTCCGTAGCCAAAGCCGCCCCGAACACCACAGCTCGGTGCGCGTGTCATTAATAAAAAAAGTCGCCCATGACCAAAAAGCTCGCCGCTGGGCGCAACAGGGTCTGCGCCTTTATCAGAGCAGCCATTTACAACAGACCGCCCGCTTGTTAAAACTGCCGCAACTGTTGCGTTTTCAAGCCTTAGAACGGCTGTTGCCGGCGCATTCCCAGCCCTCGCCCGCCATAAAAAGCCACTATCTGGCAACCACGCCCCAACAAGGCACAGTGGGTTTGTTTGTCGGCTGCATGGGCGAATGGCTGGATCAAGAAACAGTCCAAGCCGCCGTTACCGTACTGACCTGCTTGGGGTTTGCCGTCCATATCCCCACCCGGCAAGCCTGCTGCGGAGCCTTAGCCTTACATGACGGCGACCAAGCCACCGCCCAGCAGTTGGCGGACACCAATATCAGCGCCTTTGGCGAGTTGGACTTGGATGCCATCGTCAGCATCGCCAGCGGCTGCGGCAGCCAATTGCGCGAGTACACTCACCTAGGCTTTGCTCATAAAGTGATAGATATTAGCCAATTTTTAAGCCAAGTGGGCGATAGGTTAACGACACGGTTAAAGCCCTTATCCAAAACTGTTTGCATACATACACCCTGCTCCTTAAAAAATGTCCTGCGCACTGAGCAAAGCATTTTTAAATTGTTGCAACACATCCCTGAGCTTAACGTTATCCCCTTGCCGGACACGGTGCAATGCTGCGGCTCGGCAGGCAGCTATATGTTGGATCATCCCAATATGGCGCGGATTTTATTAAACGCGGTGCTGGATCGGGCTTTACAACAGCAACCAGATACCTTAGTCAGCTCCAATATCGGCTGCGCCCTACATATTAAGGCAGGATTGCGTGAGCGCGGGGTTAGGCTGGAAGTCGTGCATCCGGTGGTGTTGCTAGCCCGACAACTGTAAGCCAAACCTGTTTTGCCTCATCACGATTACTGGTTTTCTTGGTTGAATTTTAACCTTAAAATAATAGTGGAATTTTTTGTAGGTTTTGTCAAAAAACTGCTACGATTGACACCCTCTTTTAACACGTTCCACGGGTCTGTCCATGAAAACTGATGATATAGCGGCGGTAAAAAACTACTTACTTGATTTACAAGATAACATTTGTTCGGCTCTGGAAAGCCAAGAGCCACAAACCCGCTTTATCGAAGAATGTTGGGAGCGGGCCGAAGGTGGTGGTGGACGGACACGGGTTTTGGCTAACGGCGTGGTGTTCGAGCAAGGCGGGGTGAACTTTTCTTCGGTGTCGGGTATTAGCTTGCCGCCTTCGGCGACCGCCAAACGGCCAGAGCTGGCAAACCGCCATTTTCATGCGATGGGCGTGTCCTTGGTCATCCATCCACGCAATCCTTTTGTGCCCACCTCACACGCCAATGTCCGGTTTTTGATCGCCGAACAAGCGGGCGAACCGACCATTTGGTGGTTTGGCGGCGGTTTTGATTTGACCCCGTTTTATCCGTTCCATGAAGATGTCATTTATTGGCATGAAACTGCCCGAAAAGCTTGCCTGCGGTTTGGTGACGGGGTCTACAACACTTATAAAAAATGGTGTGACGACTATTTCTTTCTGACCCATAGGGATGAGACCCGTGGGGTTGGCGGCTTGTTTTTTGATGACCTCAACGAATGGGAGTTTGAAAAATGCTTCGCGTTCATGCAAAGCGTTGGCAACCATTATACTGAAGCGTATTTGCCGATAGTCGAAAAACGCAAGGACACCCCCTACGGTGAGCGCGAGCGGGAATTCCAACTGTACCGCCGTGGCCGTTATGTGGAGTTCAACCTGGTTTATGACCGGGGCACCTTGTTCGGCCTCCAATCTAAAGGCCGCACCGAATCTATCCTAATGTCAATGCCCCCAGTGGCGCATTGGCGATATAACTGGCATCCCGAACCCGGCTCGCCAGAAGCGCTGCTGTATGAGCAATACTTACAGCCACACAATTGGTTGGGCGTTTAAAGCCACCCATGTCGCTATTCGCCATTCAATTCCTGCTAGGCTTGCTGTATGCCAATGCGGGCGAATGGCTGATGCACAAATATATCCTGCATGGCTTAGGCGGGAACCCGCGCAGTTTCTGGGCGTATCATTTGCATGAACACCATGCGGTCTGCACCCAATACGCGATGGTTGATCCGGGCTATAAAACGCCCGACTTAGCCACTTGGAACACCCAAAGCAAGGAGTTGAAGGAGTTGGTCGTATTATTGGGCATCATAACGCTACATCTACCGTTATTGTTTATGATGCCGGGATTGGCCAGCACCCTTTACCCGTATCAAATGCCCTGATATTGACACGCTGGGAACGACTCACTAGACTAAGGGGCAACCTTATTTTACCGAACGACATCTATGGACATCACCCCTGACATCATAGGCTATATCGCCGCCGTACTCACCACCAGCTCATTCCTGCCCCAAGCCATTTTAACGATTAGAACCCGTGACACCGATTCCTTATCGATGGGCATGTACAGCCTATTTACTACGGGGGTGTTTTGTTGGCTGATCTATGGCATTTATATCGCCGACAAAGCCATTGTTTTTGCCAATATCGTCACCTTTATGTTGGCGGCCACCATCCTTTCTTTTAAGGTTTACAACCATTTTTTTAACAAGAAATAATCCCGTCCATTCGCCTTCGCGGTATCTACATGGCTGCCATTTTTAGTTTCAAATGTTCCTCATGCGACAATATACATGAAGGCTCACCTAGTTTCGCATTCCGCGCCCCTGACCCTTACTTGGAACAAACCGACAAAGTTAGGGAAGCGGGTGAGCTTAACGATGACTTTTGTTGGTATAAAGATAAAGATGATGACGGCGAGCATTTTTTTATTCGGGCGTGCCTGGAAGTGCCTATCCATAGCATTTCTGAACCCTTTCTGTGGGGCGTATGGGTATCACTGAGCAAACAAAGCATTGACCGTTATATTGAAACCTACGATGCTCCTGATATAACAGACCGGTATTTTGGCTGGTTTTGTAATTATCTGCCTTACTATGAAAATACTTACGCACTCAAAACCTACGTCCATCCCCGTTCCGGCCAACTGCGCCCCCTTATTGAATTAGAATCATCGCAACACCCTCTGGCAATTGATTTTCATCAAGGCATTTCGATTCAAAAGGCCCAAGAAATTGCAGAAAGCATCATACACCGCTAATCTTAATCATTGTGTAAATAATGCAAAATGACAGCATCATCACATACTGTCAGGCATTCTTTTTGGTTAGGGTTTTCCAAGCACATTTACTTAATACCGATTTTCAACTGAGCAAGAGAGCTATATGAGCAACAAAGTAACATTAACCCGATTTATCATCGAACAGCAGCGTGAATGGCCTGATGCTTCAGGTACCTTTACCCTGCTGCTCAATAATATCGTCACCGCTTGTAAACAAATTGCCCACAAAGTCAGCAGGGGGCAGTTGATTGGGGTGCTAGGCAGTGCGGGTTCGGAAAATGTACAGGGTGAAGTGCAAAAGAAACTGGACATTATCACTCATGAGATTATGGTCAACCAGTTGAATTGGACAGGGCATTTAGCGGGTATGGCTTCGGAAGAAATTGACGATGTCATCACCATCCCAGCCCATTACCCTAAAGGCAAATACCTGGTCATGTTCGACCCCTTGGACGGCTCTTCCAACATTGATGTCAATTTGGCGGTGGGCACTATCTTTTCGGTGTTGCGTTGCCGTGAAGGGATAGAGCCGACCTTGGCCGATTTTCTGGCGAAAGGTGCTGAGCAAGTCTGCGCTGGGTTTGTGCTGTACGGCCCGTCAACTATGCTGATTCTGACGACCGGACAAGGCGTGAATGGTTTCACCCTAGACCAAGATATTGGCGAGTTTATGCTGACCCACCCCAACATGCGCATCCCCGAAGACACGGGCGAATTTGCGATCAACATGTCCAACCAGCGCTTTTGGGAAACACCCGTGCAACGCTATATAGAGGAATGTTTGCAAGGCAAGGAAGGCGTACGCCAAAAGGATTTCAATATGCGCTGGGTAGCCTCGTTCGTGGCTGATGTTTACCGTATCCTAACACGCGGCGGGGTGTTTTTATACCCTTTAGATACCCGTGACCCCAATAAACCGGCAAAACTGCGGATTATGTACGAGGCCAATCCAATGGCTTTTATTATCGAGCAAGCCGGAGGCCTGTGCAGTACCGGCTATGAGCGGATTTTGGACATCCAGCCGACCGGCGTACATCAGCGAGTACCGGTCATTTTAGGCTCTAAAAACGAAGTGGAGCGAATTGTCCATTATCATCAAAACGCTTAACCTTCCCCATAAAAACCTCCTACGCCTGCGTAGGAGGTTTTTTTATGTCCGCCAGTTTTATTGGCTTTGCTGGTTGATGCTTTCCCGTTGCCGCTGCGCTTCATCGGAAAGGACTTGCTCAACCAATTTGGCTTGTGTCAAAGTTTCCACATGCTCACCTTTAGCCCGGGGTTTAAGAGGGGGCAGGTATTCGTCATCTTGTCCAAGATTGCAACCGGCAATATTGAATAGGGTTAATAAGAACAGGGTTTTAGCTAATGGTCTCATGGTCTTATCCAATGTATAAAAGATTGTTTTCCGCTGGCGTTTACGGCAACTGCGCCATTTCCGCCGCCTTGTTATAATCGACACCGACACTGACGATAAAGCTGGTAGCCTCTTCAATATCCATTGCCGATTTGATGATTTTGGCCTGATCGACAATCACCGTAAACCCTGACGTGGGGTTGGGTGAAGTGGGGATAAACAATACATATTTGCCTTCATGATGGTTAGTGACGTAGGCCGGCACCCAAATGCCAGGGCTTGGATATTCGACATACACCACTTCTTTGCCGATTTTGTTGTCGTGCGATGAAAACATGTTGATGAGCTTGCCTATCACCCGATAGACCGTATTTAAAAACGGGATTTTGGCAATGATTTTGTCAAAAATAGTGATGACCCAAGGACGGCCTTTTTTGACGATTTTCTGACCTATAGACACTACTATGGCAAAACTGACAATGAAAAACAAGCCCGTATAAACATAACTATCAGCATAATCATAGACGATGCTAAACAAATCGGACACGATTTTTTCAATGAAGATAATGATTTGTAAAATGACCACGATAGGAATGATCGCCAAAATACCGATCAGGAAATAATTTAACAGTGCTTTGGTGGTGTCTTGCATAGTATGCCTCTTGAATAAGGCCGGTCTCTCGAATAAGGCCGGTTAAGGTGGTCAGCACCCCCGCAGCTAACGGGAATACGGATAGTTTTGTAGTTGTTATTGCCATCATTCTGTTGGTCTTCGCCCCTATTCACGGGGTTTTAGGCTGGTTCCCCAAAGACAAACCAACCGCCATAATTATAAGCCAATTTTTTACTGGCGGTGGCTTATCGCTTGCAAATATCCCTTAACACTTGGCCACAAGCATCTGATGAATATGGTAATCGGGCGTTTTCGCTGTAACTAATACGCTAGACGGTATATAATCGGGGGCTTTGATTGAATCATTTACCACTTTCACACCGGAAAAAGACATGCTCGGTAAGCTAGTTAAACTTGTTGTAGGGAGCCGTAACGATAGGCTAATAAATAAAAAGAAAAAGCTGGTCAAAAAGATCAATGCTTTAGCTTCGGACTACGAAAAACTATCGGACACTGAACTCACCGCCAAAACCCAAGAATTCCGTGATCGCTTAAGCAAAGGCGAAACCTTGGACGCACTGATCCCCGAAGCGTTCGCCGCCGTCCGCGAAGCCTCCACGCGGGTGTTCGGTATGCGTCATTTCGATGTGCAGTTGATCGGCGGCATGATCTTGAATGATGGCCGGATTGCCGAAATGAAAACCGGTGAAGGTAAAACGTTGATGGCGACCCTTGCCGCTTATCTCAACGCCTTACCAGCACGCGGTGTCCATGTCGTCACCGTCAATGATTACCTTGCCAAGCGCGATGCCGAAAACATGGGCAAGCTGTACGGGTTTCTGGGATTGACCACAGGGGTGATTTTGGGGCAAATGGATCAACCATCCCGCCGCAAGGCCTACGCTTGCGACATCACTTACGGCACCAACAACGAATTTGGCTTTGATTATTTGCGTGACAACATGGCCTTTAACTTGGATCAAAAAGTCCAGCGCGACTTATATTTCGGGATTGTTGATGAAGTGGACTCGATTTTGATTGATGAAGCACGGACACCGCTAATCATTTCCGGCCCCACCGAAGACAGCACCGAAATTTACATCAAAGCCAATGACATCATCCCGTTTTTGGCCGTCCAAGAGAAAGACAGCCCGCATGGCGATTACACCGTTGATGAAAAGACCCGGCAAATCCATCTGACCGAACAAGGCCATGAGCGCATTGAGCAACTGATGGTTGAACATGGTCTGATGATTGAAGGCACTAGCCTGTACGATGCCACCAACATTCGCCTGATGCACTATCTGAACGCCTCGTTACGCGCCCATATTTTGTTTAAAAGGGATGTCGATTACATCGTCGCCAACGATGAGGTGGTCATTGTTGACGAATTTACCGGACGGGTCATGCCAGGGCGGCGCTGGTCGGAAGGTTTGCACCAAGCGATTGAGGCCAAAGAGCGCGTCACCATCCAAAATGAAAACCAAACCCTGGCTTCCATCACCTTTCAAAACTATTTCCGTCTGTATGAAAAACTGTCGGGCATGACCGGAACTGCTGACACAGAAGCCTTTGAGCTGAACAAAATTTACGGATTGGAAGTGGTGGTCATCCCCACCCACCGCCCGATGATACGCCGCGATTTGGGGGATGTTATTTTCTTGACCGCCGAGGAAAAATACCGCGCGGTGGCTGATGACATTAAAGAATGCGTCAGCCGTGGCCAACCTGTGTTGGTAGGCACCACCTCCATCGAAAATTCCGAATTGTTGTCCACTCTATTGACGCAATTGGGTATCAAGCATGAGGTGTTAAACGCCAAACAACACGAGCGTGAGGCGCACATTATCGAACAAGCAGGCCAGCCTTTTGCCGTAACCATCGCCACCAACATGGCAGGCCGTGGTACTGACATTGTCTTAGGGGGCAACCTTGAGGCCGAACTCAAAGCTTTAGGCCCAGATGCCAGTGAAGCCGATAAAGAAAGGATCAAGGCTGCCTGGCAAGAGCGGCACAATGCCGTTATTGCCAGCGGCGGCCTGCATGTGGTCGGTTCCGAGCGCCATGAATCACGGCGTATCGACAACCAGTTGCGTGGTCGTTCAGGCCGTCAGGGCGACCCCGGTTCGACCCGCTTTTACCTGTCCTTGCAAGATGACCTGATGCGTATTTTTGCCTCCGACCGTGTCGCTGGACTCATGCAAAAATTGGGCATGGGCAATGGCGAAGCCATCGAGCATCCGTGGGTAACACGCTCTATCGAAAATGCCCAACGCAAAGTCGAAGGCCGCAACTTTGACATCCGTAAAGAAATCCTGGTCTATGACGATGTCGCCAACGACCAGCGTAAGGTCGTTTACGCGCAGCGCAACGAAATCATGGCGGCGGAAGAAATTTCCGACATTATCACCGCAATTCGCGCCGATGTGGTGAACAACGCCATTTCCGAGTATATCCCGCCCAAAACTATGGCCGAACAATGGGCGGTCGAGGAATTGGAAACGCATATCCAGCAGGAGTTTAGCGTCCAGATTCCGATACGCCAAATGCTCGATGATGACCACTCTTTGCAGGAGCTATCATTACGCAAGAAAATCGTTGATATATTGGAGCAAAACCATAAGGACAAAGAGCAAAGCATTGGCGCGGACATCATGCAGCACATTGAAAAAACCATCATGTTGCAAGTGTTGGACAGCAATTGGAAAGAGCATCTGGCGGCGATGGATTATCTGCGCCAAGGCATCCATTTTCGTGGCTACGCACAAAAAGACCCCAAACAAGAATATAAGCGCGAAGCCTTTGAAATGTTTAACGGCTTGCTGGAGCATATCAAACACGAAGTGGTCACTATCTTGTTCAAAATTCAGCTAAGGCAAGAACATGATGCGCAAGTCCTTGACGAGCAAATGCAAATGCCTAAAGACATGCAGTTTGAACATGCGGCGGTGCCGCTGTTCGATACCGCTGACGGCGAACAGCTAAGTCTGGATGACGCGGATGACGAAGTGCCGCTGATGATGGGCATAGACCCTAATATTGGCCGTAACGACCCTTGCCCTTGTGGTTCCGGGCAAAAATACAAGCAATGCCACGGTAAGATCAGCTAAACGCACCATATACTTAAGCAGGGTCTATAAACTTTCTGTTTAAGCCCTATAAGCCGGAAATAGGCCATGCGGCGTGTTTCCGGCTTTTTTATGGGTGATGCATTAGCAACTGAAATGATTTGCCAATACCCCATAAGGTGCTGCAATTAAACTATGTTATTTAACTCAGCCTTTGTGTCATATCACTTATTTGTTTATAACCACATGTAAAAAAAGGGGTTTAACGGGCATTTTGCTAAAAAAGTGTGGTATATGCCACACTTTTTTATCAGCACCCCTGAAATTTGGTTTTTTAAATGGCTACCGCCAGGTTTTCTAGGATAAAAAAACTGGTATGTATTGCGTACTATTGCCTTATAAATCATCTGGTTTTTTGAATTATTTTCAGCAATTACAATAATTTATATTTTTAATTAAATTACAGTTTTGTTTTTATTATTGGCAT
>JACXTQ010000251.1 GCA_016919605.1 Methylovulum sp. | reverse complement strand
CGATATCAGGGTCGTTGATGATGTCTAAGGGGTCGGTGGTCAATTGTATATCTTGCGTGTCGCAGATACGCGGCTTATCCAAATCCTTGGCGGAAGCGCGGGTAATGATTATTTCGCGCCCGGCGCGGCGGGCAATTTCTGCGGCATTGCGCTTTAAAATATTGACCGTACCGCCACCGACAGTACCCAGTCCCAACACACCTACTTTTATCGGTTTCAAAGCAAACTCCAGTTCAGCTAAAAGCCACCATTATATTTCATAAGGCGCAAGGCACAAGCGTGAGTTTATAATAAGAAGGCCAAAATCTTAGGAAGGTTTCAATAATTTCTTGCGCACCTTTTTGCTGACCATATTAATAAAGTCATCGCTGTTCTCATAGTCTTGGGTTTTGATAAACTCAACCATCGCCGCCACCAGCTTTTTGGTTCCGGCAATTTCTTCGTGCGAGCGTCCGCAGCCTTGGCAATGGGTACCGTCTTTCGTGCACTGGTCGGCACAGGGGGTAAATTTCATAGCGTTTCTCAGTTCAATGTCAATTAGTTAAAGTATGGCTGGGTTTCAAACACGCAATAAATGAATCCTTTAGTCGATATTTTCACACAGCGATTTTACCATCGCACCTATTTTGTAGGGATTGCCGAGTCTTGACAGACTATTGCCTAACTGTCAAACCCACGCATTTTGTTCTGGATGGGGTTTATGTTATTGTTTGGCAACTGCCTCTTTCCGTCGCCACCCACGTCCCGTCCCTGTTATGGCCTACCCTATCGAAAACAAATTTGTCATTGGTGTCGCTTCCAGCGCGTTATTTGATTTGACCGAGTCACACCAGATATACCTTGATAAAGGTTACGATGAGTACCGCATCCATCAAGAAACCCATATAGACAAACCGTTCCCTACCGGGGTCGCCTTCCCGTTCATCCGCCGGTTTCTAGGCATCAACAAAGTTTTCCCGAAAGAATTGCCGGTCGAAGTGGTGTTGCTGTCACGCAATTCGCCGGAAACGGGCTTAAGGATATTCCGCTCCATCCAGCATTACGGCCTTGATATTAGCCGCGCCGCCTTTATGGCCGGACGTTCGCCCCATGAATATGTGCCCGCGTTTAATGCTTCTCTGTTTTTAAGCGCCAACAAAGCCGATGTCCAACAAGCGATTGATGCCCATTATCCCGCCGGTGTCGTGCTGCCTTCGGTAATTCATGATGATAGCCAAGATGGCGAATTGCGGGTCGCCTTTGATTTTGATGGCGTGATTGCCGATGATGAGGCCGAAGCCGTGTACAAGAAAAACCATTCCGTACCCGAATTTGTCGCCCACGAAATTGCCAACCAAACGATTCCGCATAAGCCGGGGCCGCTGGCCGAGCTATTTAAAAACCTGTCTTTCATCCAAACGTTGGAAGATGAAAAGCGCAAGCACGATGCCACCTACCAAAAGATCATCAGGATCGCCATTATAACAGCCAGAAACGCCCCCGCCCATGAGCGGGTAGTCACGACCTTAAAAAGCTGGGGGGTTTCGGCGGATGAGTCGTTTTTCTTGGGGGGTATGGATAAGGCGAGGATATTATCGGTCTTAAAGCCACATATCTTTTTTGACGACCAATGCAGCCATTTGCATTCTTACGCCAACACTGTCCCGATGGTGCATATCCCCTACGGGATAGCCAACAAAGCCAAATAAAGCTTTAAAGCCTAAAGAAATAAGGGATGGCGGTTAGTGCCACACCTACCAACACCAACCCTATGACGCTAGCGACAAAATAGGGATAAACCATTAACGCCAAGCCACACAGCAACGGAACAACCGCGCCTTGTTTTTTGCCGTAAATAAAATAGCCTAGCCCCAACGAGCTAAACAACACCCCCCAGAGCAATTCCGCTTCGTCACCCATTTTGTTACCTACGCTATGAGTTAATCTTAACCGTCCACCATTTTTAGGTTATATTTTTTCACCCGATAACGTAGGGTTTCACGAGTCGCGCCCAGCATCCTGGCGGCGGCGGTCAGATTATTGTCCACCTTTTCCAAGACCGTTTTGATGATAAAGCGTTCCATATCATCCAAGGCCATACTGCCATCCAGCGGCAAGTTCAGGCTGTCACCGCTGATGCTGTAGGTCGTTTTATGGGTTTGTTGCCCAGGCAATTGCAGCCATTGGCCGGGAAAAATCGGGCCATCGGCAAACAGCACGCACCGTTCGATGACGTTACGCAATTCCCTGACATTACCGGGCCAATGATACGCCTTAAGCTGTTTCCAGACATCATCGGACACGGCCCGCACTTGCTTGCCAGCCTTAGCGTTGTATTCAGCGATAAACAAAGGTACCAACTCATCCAAATCTTCAGCCGCCTCACGCAAAGGCGGCAAAATGACCTTAAAGACACTCAGGCGGTGATA
Organism: Methylovulum sp.; assembly: GCA_016919605.1. Lineage (GTDB taxonomy): Bacteria > Pseudomonadota > Gammaproteobacteria > Methylococcales > Methylomonadaceae > Methylovulum. The sequence continues at coordinate 876 of JACXTQ010000251.1, read as the reverse complement.
TAAATCCGCCCTAAATGTGCCTTCCTGTGCCATATTCTCCAGATCGCGGTTACTGGCAACGACAATTTGCACATCAACACTGATCTCTTTCTCGCCACCCAACCGCCGCACCTTATGGTCTTCAATGACTTTAAGCAATTTGGCCTGTAAGTCCAGCGGCATTTCGCCAATTTCATCCATAAACAACGTACCGCCATCCGCTTGTTCCAACAAGCCACGATGACGGCCAGACGCGCCGGTAAACGCCCCCGGCTCATGCCCAAACAACTCCGATTCCAGCAATTCACGCGGCAAAGCCGCGCAATTGACCTCAATCATCGGTTGTTGCGCCCGTGAGCCGCCATAGTGCAGGATACGCGCCGCCAATCCCTTACCTGTGCCGCTTTCACCGCCGATAATCAAGGCGCTGAACGGCACTTGGGTCAATTTGCCGAGCATCTGCCGGATGCCATGCGCCTGTTGGCTCTGCCCGATATAAGCATCAGGCGAATAACGCCGATAACCTTGGCGGGTTTGGTCGATAACGCGGCGTTGGATGGCCGCGCTCCGCGCGGCACTGGCGACCACCAAATCTAACCGCTCCAGATCACAGGGCTTTTCCAAAAAATCATAAGCGCCTAAACGTAAGGCCCGTACCGAATCCGGTACGCTACCGTAGCCCGTCAAAAACAACCATTCGGCAAAATTGGCGTGTTTTTTCATAAACTCCATAAAATCCAGCGCGTTACCATCGGGCAAATTCATATCCGACAAAATCAGCAATGGCTCCAGATTTTTTTGCATCAACAAGCCCTTAGCTTCGCCTAAGGTGCTGACCAGCACCACCTCCCAACCGGATTGGCGATAATGGCGCGACAATTCCGAACCGAGCAATTT
>JACXTQ010000250.1 GCA_016919605.1 Methylovulum sp. | reverse complement strand
TGGGTTAGCATTTAATACAACTCTGCATTTGACCTGAATTTGAATTAAATGCCATTGTAGCTGTTGCAAGCCTTGTTGTTTGGGCTGTGCTTGCTTAAAAACTGTCCGAACCATTGCATTATTGGAATGTCCTAAAAAGTCGGGCGGTTAGACTATGCGGTTTCGCTAAGTCCATTACGCTAGTTCGGCTCACCTGCGACGCTGTTTTCCTTACCCATAAACGATTCCAGCAACATCAGCCCTACGCCGATGCTGATCGCCGCGTCAGCGATATTGAAAATGGCGAAATGCCAACTGCCGATATAAAAATCGACAAAGTCAATGACGTAGCCGTAGGCGAGGCGGTCGATTAGGTTGCCGATAGCGCCGCCCAAGACTAAGGCTATGGCGGCCGCCAGTAGAGTTTCATATTTTTGCAATCGCGCCAGCCACACGGTCAGGCTGGTGCTGATGACGATAGCCAGCCCCGCAAACAGCCAGCGTTGCCAGCCGCCCGCATCGCTTAAGAAACTGAACGATGCGCCGGTATTATGCACATAGGTCAAGTTTAGCGACGGTATCAGGGCAATAGAATCATGCAGTTGCATGGTGCTGGTGATGGCAAGTTTACTGGCTTGATCCAACACTAAGGCCAGCGCGGACAGCCCTAACCATTTAAGCATAACGTCTCACTTCACCCGCACCGGCGATGTTTTCGATACAACGTCCGCACAGTTCTGGGTGTTCAGCATGGCTACCAATATCAGGGCGTTGGTGCCAGCACCGCACACATTTTTGATGGGGCGAGGCCGTGACTTTGATTTTAATGCCGTCAATTTCCGTGCTGACGGCATCGGCGGGGGTGGCGGAGTCCGGCAAGACGCTGGCAGCGGAGGTGATGAAGATAAAATGCAGTTCATCTTCTAGCTGTGCCAAATCCGCTTGATGGTCGGCGGTGCAATACAGCTCGATTTGCGCGTTTAACGATGCACCGATGTCGCCTTTGGCGCGGCTTTTTTCCAGCTCCTTACTGACTTCGGTACGGATCGCCATGATTTTTTGCCAACAGTCACGGTTTAACGGTGACGTTTCATCCAGTGTTGCCAAACCGTCATACCAGGTTTCCAAAAACACCGATTCGCTGTGTTGTCCGGGCAGGTAATGCCAGATTTCCTCAGCGGTGTAGCTGATGATAGGAGCCAGCCAGCGGGTCAGTGCTTCCAATACATGGTGCATGGCGGTTTGCGCCGAACGGCGGGCAAGGCCATCGGTTTTGGCGGTGTATTGGCGGTCTTTGATGATGTCCAGATAAAAGCCGCCCAAATCAATCACGCAAAAATGATGCACTTTTTGGAAGATGTGTTGGAACTGGTAGGCCTCGTAAGCGGCTTTGACCTCTTCTTGCAACAGATAGGCGCGGTCTACAATCCAGCGGTCTAAGGCCAGCAAGTCGCCGGTCGCGACCTGATGCTGGGCGGGGTCAAAATCAGCCAAATTCGACAACAGGAACCGTGCGGTATTGCGCAAGCGGCGATAGCCATCGGAGGTGCGTTCTAGGATTTCATCGGACACGCGCATTTCGCCGCGATAATCGGTGGAGGCTATCCATAAACGCAGCACATCCGCGCCGAGGTTTTTCATCACCGATTGCGGCGGGATGACATTGCCCTTGGATTTGGACATTTTTTCGCCTTTGGCATCGACCGTAAAGCCGTGGGTCAGCACCGCCTTATAAGGGGCGACATCGTTCATGGCGACCGAGGCCAGCAATGACGATTGGAACCAGCCGCGATGCTGGTCGGAGCCTTCCAGATACAAATCGGCGGGAAAATGCAGTTCTTTGCGCCGCTCCAATACGGCGGCATGGGTGACACCCGAATCGAACCAGACATCTAAGGTGTCGGTCATTTTGTCGTAAAATTCCGCTTCCGCGCCCAGCAATTGCGCCGCGTCCAGCCCGAACCACGCTTCTATGCCCTGTTGCTCGATCAGTTGCGCGACTTGCTCGACCAGTTCGGCGGTGCGCGGGTGCAGCTCGCCAGTTTCTTTATGGACGAAAAAGGTAATCGGCACGCCCCACGTGCGCTGGCGCGAGATACACCAGTCAGGGCGGCCATTCATCATGCTTTCGATACGCGCTTGCCCCCAGTCAGGAATCCATTCCACGCGCTGGACGGCGCTTAAGGCCAACTCGCGCAAGTGGTTTTTGTCCATAGAGATAAACCATTGCGGGGTGGCGCGGAAGATAATCGGTGTGTGGTGCCGCCAGCAATGCGGGTAGCTGTGCAACAGCGCGTGGTGGTGCAACAGCTTGCCGCGCTCTTGCAGCAGTTCGATAACTTCGGCATTGGCGGTGAACACGTGCTTGCCCGCAAACAACTCGGTGCTGGGCAAAAACACGCCATCGTTACCGACGGGGTTATCAATCGGCAAGCCGTATTTGCGCCCGACAATATAGTCGTCCTGACCATGCCCTGGCGCGGTATGTACCGCCCCTGTACCCGCTTCGGTGGTGACGTGGTCTCCTAAGATAACCGGCACTTGGCGGTCATAAAACGGATGTTGCAGGAGTTGGTGTTCCAAGGCTGCGCCCGTGCAGCTGGCCAAAATAATGTGGCTGTCATTGTTATAACGGCGCATCGCCGCCACTAACAAGGCTTCCGCCAAGACCAAACGCTCATCGCCGCATTGCACCAACAGATAGGTCAGCTCGGCATTCAGCGCCACCGCTTGGTTGGCGGGCAAAGTCCACGGCGTGGTTGTCCAGATCACCACCGAAATGGGGCCGGTGCCTGCTTCGGTGTGCGGGTCATGGTCAGGTGAAAACGGCTCAAAGCAAGCCAAAAAGCCCGCCTCATCAACGGCCTGAAAACGCACGTCAATAGCGGGGGAGTGTTTGTCCTCATACTCCACTTCCGCTTCCGCCAAGGCCGAGCCACAGTCGGTGCACCAATGCACGGGCTTGGCGCCTTTGGTGATATGGCCTTTAGCGTTGATCCTGCCTAGGGAGCGGACAATGTCGGCCTCGAACTTAAAATCCATCGTCAAATACGGCTGTTCCCAGTCACCGAAAATACCTAGGCGCACAAACGCGTCCTTTTGCAGGCTGACTTGTTTGCCCGCGTACTCGCGGCAGGCTTTGCGGAAAATGGCCGGAGAGACTTTAACCCCCGCCTTGCCGACTTTTTTCTCCACCTGCAATTCAATCGGCAAGCCGTGGCAATCCCAGCCAGGAATATAAGGCGCGTCAAAACCGCTGAGGGTTTTGGCTTTGATGATGATGTCTTTTAGGACTTTGTTGACCGCATGGCCGATATGGATTTCACCGTTGGCATAAGGGGGGCCGTCATGCAGCACAAACAGCGGCTTACCCGCACGGTTGGCGCGGATTTTTTTATACAATTCCAATTGTTGCCATTTTTTCAACTGCTCTGGCTCACGTTGCGCCAGATTGCCTTTCATCGGAAATGCGGTGTTGGGTAGGTTTAGGGTCTTTTTGTAATCCATTTTTATAAACTCTTATCTTTAAAATTTTTTAATACACGTCGTCATGAGTGCCAATATCAATCAATAATACTTTCATGGTCTAAGGTTCTGAACAAATCAGCAATATTGCCTGTGGCTACTTTCTTAACGGTAGCAGGCGTATAACCGATTTAACTTTCAAAAACAACTCTGGATATCTGTGCTTGCCTAATGATAGAAGCCAGCGTTCCGGACTTAATTTCTTTATGTTGCGGAACAGGTACGGTAATCGTCATTGAATCGAGCTGTTTTTGCATAATCAGGTGACTACCTTTTTGTCTGACTTGCTCAAAACCATGCGCCATTAAAATCAGACAAACTTCTTTACCTGATAAAACGCGCAATTTACCCAAAAGCAATCTCCATTGAAGAAATATAGGTTTCGCCGTAATAGCGTTGCTCAATCTCTTCCGCCGAAGCGCATTCAAAAAACAATTCCACCGCCTCTTTCAGATTATCCTTAGCCGCTTCTATGTTTTCCCCTTGGCTGGCAATATCCAATTCGGGACATAAAGACACATACATATCATCTTCTTTGTGAATAATCGCGGTCAGGTGTTTATAGTGCATAAAATTACTGGGCAATTTGATAAGCTACTTTCATTTCCAATAAGATGGCGTCGACCAAATACTGTTGTTGCCATTGTTGGCGGTCTTCGACATAGTTACCGTGGCCTTGATAAGGCTTATCGGTGTCCCTATCCCGCCCGCTTTTGCCGTCCATAGCGCTTATGGTAATAATGGCAAACCGTGATTCTGTGACAACCAAGCCTTAGCCTCGGTGACATCCAAAACAATCTGGGCTTTTAACTGTTCCACCGAGGCAAAGCGCATTTCATCCCTGATTTTATGCTTAAAATGCACTTCCACATAGCGGCCATAAATTTCGTGGTTAAAGTCAAACAAATGTGTTTCCAGTAGCACTTTAGAGCTGCCGTCAACCGTGGGTCGGGTGCCGACATTGGCGATGCCTAAGACTTCCTTGTCGCCTATGCCGGTCATGGTCACGGCAAACACGCCGTTGACGGGCGTATTTTTGCGGAACAGCCTAATGTTGGCGGTCGGATAGCCTAGGGTGCGGCCCCGTTTGTCACCGTGCGCGACCCGCCCGCAAATCGAATAGCTGTGCCCTAACAAACGCTCCGCCTGAGCCAAATCCCCCGCCGCCAGCGCATCCCGAATCAGGGTGCTGCTGACGCGGTAATCTTCGATTACATACGAGCCGGTATCCTCAACGCTAAAGCCGTGGCTGCGGCCTTTGGCTTTCAGCAAGGCAAAATTGCCGCCCCGCGCTTTGCCAAAATGGAAATCATCACCGATCACCAGATGTTTAATGTTGAGTTTTTTTAGCAAAATCTCATCAATAAACTGCTCGGCATCGACATTGGCAAACTGGCGGTTAAAACGCGCTATCAGCAAATAGTCAACGGGCAAGCCGCTGAACTGGATGACCTTATCGCGCAAGGCGCTCAGACGCGAGGGTTCGTTGTCCTTTAAAAAATATTCCAACGGTTGCGGCTCAAAAATCATGATGACCACAGGCAAGCCCAGTGCCTCACCGCGAGCCACCAGTTTTTTTATCACCGCCCGATGGCCTAAGTGTAGACCGTCAAAATTGCCTATCGTTAGCACACAGCCGTCCACGAACGGTTTTAAATGCGCCAAGCCTCTAATTAATTGCATGTTCCAATCCACACCCTGCGGCAGTGGCAGGGTGAATATCACCGTTGGGTAACACCCGCCAGACTTAGGCCGTTTTAGCCACAGGGGAAGATGTACGTTACGATGGTAAAAAATTATTTATCTTATCATGGGCAACGCTTAAATGCCGTAGTCTTAAGCCAGTCATTAGCAAAACTGCACCATAAACGCCCATCCCCAGCAAGATAAACTTAAGCAAATTGACTATTCGTGCCGCCGTGCGCCACTGTTGCCAATCATCAGCGTCCACGCCATAGTATAAGCTGGCGGCCATCGCTGCGCTTGCCAAGCCTATCCGCACCAAAAACGGCCACCATCCCGCCGCCGCTTGATAAACGCGCTCTTGGCGTAACTTATACAGTAACAGCAGGGCGTTGATAATCTCCCCCAGCGACGTGGCTAAGCCCAGTCCGGCATGGGCTAAGGGTATCGCCAATACATTGCCCGCCAAGCTAATCACCATCGCATAACCGCCATAACGCAAGGGCGTAGTTAAATCTTGGCGGGCGGTAAAGCCTGGCACCAGCACCTTAATCATCAAAAAACCCAGCAAACCCAGCGCGTAAGCCTTAAGGCTTTGCCCTGCCAACAGCACATCGGCATGGGTAAACTCCTCATATTGGAACATCGTCACCAACATCGGCTCGGACAGCAAAATCAGCCCGATGGTCGCCGGAATACCGGTCAACAGCACCAGCCGCAAGCCCCAGTCCAAGGCGTTGGAAAAGGCCTGCGGGTCGGCCTGGGCATGATGCTTAGCCAATTGTGGCAAAATCACCGTACCCAAGGCCAAACCTAACAAACCCTGCGGGAACTCTACCAGCCTATCGGAATAATACAGCCAAGAGACGCTGCCCACGGTCAGGAACGAGGCGATCAAGGTATCCAGCAATAAATTGATTTGCGTGACCGAAACGCTAAAAATCGCCGGCACAATACGCTTAAAAAGCCGCTTAACGCCCGTATCTTGAAAATCCAGCCGTAAGCGCGGCAACAGCCCCAAGCGCAGCAGGGCGGGGATTTGCAGCACCAATTGTGCTATCCCTGCGATCAACACCCCCCAAGCCAAGGCCATGACCGGCTCATCCAGATACGGGGCCAGCCAAATGGCGGCGGCGATCATGCTGACATTAAGCAAGGCAGGGGTCAGCGCCGGAATCACAAACTGATGGTAGGCATTTAAAATTCCCCCCGCCAACGCCACCAAGGCGATAAACAGCAAGTAAGGAAACGTGATCTGCAACATCAGCACCGCCAACTCGTGCTGCGGGCCTTGCCAGTCAAAACCCGGTGCCAGCACCAAAATCAACAGCGGGGCCGCCACGACCCCGATTAACGTCAGCACCAACAGCATAAAAGCCCACATCCCAGCGGCTTTGCCGATAAATTGCCTGACCGCCGCCGGATCATTTTGCGCCTGATAGTCGGCCAGCACCGGAATAAAAGCATGGGCAAACGCGCCTTCGGTAAACAAACGGCGCAAAAAATTGGGTATCTTAAAGGCGACAAAAAACGCATCGGTCGCCAAATCCACGCCAAACAGCCGCGCAATCAGCATATCGCGGACAAAACCCAGCAAGCGCGACATCAATGTCAAGCCACTGACCACCGCAGTTGATTTAATAAGTTGCTTGCTCAATCTACGGCTCCGTAACTCGCTAAAAAGTTTGACAATAATAACATTTAAAAAGATAATACACGGCTATTTTACTTAACTTGAAAAACCGAGACACCATGGCTAATACAGCACAAGCTAAAAAGCGCGCGAAACAAGCGGAAAAAAGCCGTATTCGCAACGCAGGACAACGCAGCAACTTACGCACCTTTATCAAAAAGGTTCTTGCCGCAGTAAGAGCGGGCGATAAAGAACAAGCGCAAGCAGCTTATAAAACGGCTGTGCCTATCATTGATTCCGCAGTCAACAAAGGCATTATCCATAAAAATAAAGCCGCCCGCAGCAAAAGCAGACTGAATTCAAGAGTAAAAGCCCTGGTTCTTGCTGACTAAAAGTTGCCGATAAAAAAAGGCCGGATTTGTAAAAAATCCGGCCTTTTTTGTTGCCTAGGATTTAGGGAAGCGTTCTTGCGGCGTAGGTCGGGCAGGTTGTTTTTTCCCAACATTTCAACAGGTTGAAATAGTCAGGGCCGGACAAGATGTACCGTGTCGCCCAAGGTGGATAGACGTTGCAGTGCAACGTCTCTACAGGGAACTTCCAATATTCATCATGTAAATGCATTGATCCTAAAGGAAATCAGGTTCCTCTATGCCGCTAATTGGGAGTTTATTTTGTCGCCTGATATGACTATGCTTGTTTTTTATATGAAAACCAAAAATACACGGAAGCTATTATTTTGTATAAAAAATCTGCTGACCAAGGGTATGCTCCATCCTAGTGGGCGTATGGAATTGATCGGCTAAATGGCATAGGCACTGAAAAAAATTTTGATGAAGGCATTTTTTATATACAAATTTCAGCTATCCAAGGATACGAATATGCACTAGATTTGTAACTACTCAGTCCCCCACTAAATTCAAAGGGCAGCCTTGAAGGCATAAGGCTAAAGCGTGGAATACGTTATAGCCTTGTTTTTTGGCGGAAGACATATAGCTCCTGATTCGGAAAAACAGGCTTGCGCCGTTTTGGGAGCGGAAGGTGCCGGATATTTTTTGCTTGAGCTTGACCATCCTGATGTCGCGTTCGGCAGGGTTGTTGTCAAAAGGCACACGGAAGTCGTCCATAAACCGCAGGGTTTCGGTTTTGAAGGCCTTGAGGCGGTCAAGCAGGTTTTTGGCCTTGCTCTGCTTCGTCCGTCCGCGTTTTTTCGGGACGGCGGCAGGTTCGGGCGGGTTAAGGAGAGCATCCTGTTTGAGGCCGCCTTCCACCACCGCATCGTAGCGTTGCGACAGCAGCAAATGGAGCTGGGGGCTGAGCGAGGTTTGCCGCCGCCGTTTGGCACGGTCGACGCATTTTTTCATGACCGCCAGCAGGCGTATCATCTCGCCCGCCCATTCCAGCCGTCCGCGCTCCAGCAGGAAAGCCAGCTCCCGCAGGTGATGGGCATTACACAGGCCGTGCAGGAAGCCCGTGTAGCACAGGTAGGCTTTCAGGTGGTCATGCACGACGATGCCCGTGTATTTGGGCAGGAGGCCGATATCCTCCATAGCGGTTTGGCCACGTTTGGGGTGGTGCTGGTAATGAGTCAGCCCGGAGCTGCCCAGGGTATGCACCCAGTGTAGCTTGCCCTCAACCCGGATGCCGCTTTCGTCGGCATGGAGGACTTCCTGTTGCAGGAGGGCGGCCTTGATCCGGTTTTCGGTGTCCTCAAGGTTTTCATACGCCTGTTGGTTAAAGTTGAACAGGCTGCCTTCGCACAGGCGGGTGTCGTAGAGCGATTCCAGCATTTCTTCAACCCGTGCGTAAGGGACTAGCTGGTATTGGTTGAGATACACCGCAACGGCCTTGATGCGCGGCCCATACTGCACGGACGCGGACGCTTCGGGCGGAAAGGCCGCCGTCGTCAGATGCCCGCACGGGCAACGTTTCTGTTCGGCACGGTGGGCCGTCACTTCAAGGCGCGGCACGGGGATATCGAACACCTGCCGCTCCTCGTAGCTTTCGGCGGCTACCCCGCCCAAGCCGTTGGCGCAGGCCGCGCACTGCATGACCGGATGGTGTTCAACCGCATCGGGTTCGGCAATGGCTTCCAAAAAGTGCCCTTTATGCCCCTTTTGACCACCGGATTTTTGCCCGCTAGCTTTTCTCAGGCTTTTCGGGGCGGGCTTGGACAGGCCGTCGCTGGAGGGTGGCTTGCTGCTGTTCTGGCTGTTTTTGCCCAACTGGGCTTTGACATGTTCAAGCTCCCCCCTCAATTGTTCGACTTGCAGGCGCAGGGCATCGATCACACCCAACAGGGTGATAATCAGCGTGTCTTTTTCTTGCTCGGTCAGGGTTGATAAATCGGGCTGCTTTTCCATGCCAATACTTTGCTTGATCTCTTACTCTTTTTCAAGGGCGGGCTGAGTAGTTACCTAGATTTTCTAATTAGCTCTTATTCTGAAGGACGTAACGGTCTTAACAAAGACGATAAAGAATTAGAAAAATGGTTGTTTATTAAATCTTATAACGCGTAAGGCGCAACAGGTTGAAATAGCCAGCGCCGGAAACACCCACATAACCCACTAAGCTTTCCTTATAGCGGCTGTGAAGTGTCGGGCAGAAATAGCCTGCCCTATGGCTCAGGCAATCCCTTTATGCCCCGTAGGTCTGTCGGAATGATGGGTATTTTACGATCACAGCAAATTATATTGGTTCGCCGTACATTGTCCATGAAGCCCATATAGAGCCTTAAAAAATATCCTTAAAATATGCATCCCTATGAATAAGTTAAAACTATACCTTACACTTTTAATCGGGTTAGCTGCTTTTTCAATCCATGGCTTACCAAAAACAAATAAATTTGTGCCACCGAAAGTCAGTTTTGAAGTGGCTACACGACGGTTAATTGATAATATCGATGCTAATAAAGGCGTTCATATTTTCAGGCTTAATTGTGCAATGGATTGGTGCGAACTCACGCAAATATCCTTAGAATGCGAACCGCTTGGCAATTCGGAGAAGGGTTTCACGCCAAGAATAACTAATTCATCAACATTGTCTGGATTCTTAGAAATCAGCGCCATGTCTGAAGGTATGCTAGAAGTAACGATATTTCAAGGGACACACCATCAATTTCCAGCCAAAATTAGATTTAATTACATACCGGAATTAAACCAACCTGAAACTTCTACACGAGTTACTGGGTTTAAAGCAGATGGATTAATTAATCTAAAATCATTTCCAAATCTAATAAAAACTGTCGATTATGTTCCTATAATAGGTTCTCCCCATTTAGAACCCTTGGGCTGCGATGTAATGGTGCCAGGCATTGTAAAAAAACAAACACGGTAAGACGCATTCCGTAAAAGTGCATACGCTATCGAGAGTGTGAAAGTATTCTATTTTTAGAGTTTACGCAATATACTGACATCAAAATGAATAATTATTAATACTTTCACAACCTCTATCGCTAATGCGCTACGGTATACATCTTACGAGTTTACCGTGTTAGCCATTGTTTTGTTTCTTCACCAATATAATCTTTATCCAATTTCAGAAGATTTTTTTGTAACTGAAAAAACTTGTTGTGCCCATTTTTTTGAAATTTTCTGGTTTTTCTATCACTTCATCATTTTCCCCATAGAATTTATCAGTGTAATAGATCCTACCTCTTCTCAAGATTTGGTCATCGTAAAAACAGCTAGTAAATTCAATTATCGGCGAACGAAGCACGTCAATAACCCAATAGTTTTGTTTAGGTACAAAATTAATCACCAACGAACCAATATCCTCTGGGCGAATAAAATAATAGAATAACCAACGATGGTTATTCCCAGTTAAATTGAGATTAGGTAACTCCCTCGGCGAAGAAGAACTTGATTTACTATGCAGAATAATTAGGGGACAAGCCTCTTTCAATTTGCCCTCTAACTTATCTAAATCTGATGGTAATAAGTAAAAATTTATTTGTTTTCCCATAAATTTTATTTGTTATAAGGGGTACAAAAGTTGGTCGCATACCAGCGCGGTAGATACCATCCCTATTATTTGCTCGTTCCCATCCGCCTTACCACATTTGTCCGACCCCCTTCAAGACCCCGCCCTGCAACGCCCCCCCTCACAACCAAAGCTATTCAGGGGCTATAACCGCCATCCCATCCCCCGCCAACGCTTCCAGTTGTTTCCAGCGGTTGAAAATAATACAAAACAGTTCCGCCGTTTTTTCCGCGTCATACAAGGCCGAGTGGGCTTTTTCGTTATCCCAGTCTATGCCGGCGGCTTGGGCGATTTTGGCCAGTACGGTTTGCTGGTAGACCAAGCCGCCTAGGGTGGCGGTGTCAAACGAGCTGAACGGGTGGAAGGGGCTGCGTTTGATGCGGGTGCGGGCAATGGCGGCGTTTAAAAAGCCGATGTCAAAGGCGGGGTTATGCCCGACCAAAATGGCGCGGGTGCAGTGGTTGCGTTTGACGGCGTGGCGGATAGGCTTAAACAGCAGTTCTAGGGCTTCGTGTTCCTCTAGTGCCATGCGGAAGGGGTGGTGCGGGTCTATGCCGTTAAACTTTAGCGCCGCTTCGTCCAGCTCTGAGTTTTTGAACGGGATGACGTGGGTGCTATAGCGTTCAGTGAGGCCTAGATGGCCGTTGCTGTCGAGTTCGACGATCACCGCCGCGATTTCCAGCAGGGCGTTTTTTTTCGGGTTAAACCCTGCGGTTTCTATGTCGATGATAACGGGCAAATAGCCCCTAAAGCGTTTCTCTAAAGGGGTGATGACGGGGGTGTTGTCCATGGGCGTGTTCAAATTCTGGGTAAAAACCGTGAGGTGGGCATAGTACGCCAAATGGGGGCAATAAAAAATCTATTCATACATTATCGCTGGGCCCTATAGGTGTTTTAGGTTTTTTTTGCATGGATAACTATAGGCTCTAAGGGGTAAAGTTTGCGTTTTTTGGAGCGCGGCCATCTTGGCCGCAACGGGCGGGCAGGATGCCCGCGCTCCTTCATTGCTCCTTCATTACCATTAAGCTAATATTTTTATATTTATTATCAAAAACATACGATTATATTATATAAAACCCATCACCGTTACAGCAGTTTCCAGTTTAATAGTTCTCCAGCCTGCAACGGTGTGATGGCCACGCCGTCTTCGCCCACTACGGGGGCAACCGTCCAAGGCGATTGTGCCAGTGTCACTGTGCCAGTGTTTCTAGGCAAGCGGTAAAAGTCGGCGCCATAAAAACTGGCGAAACCTTCCAGTTTGTCGAGCGCGTCGGCGCGAGCAAAGGCTTCGGCGTAGAGTTCTAGGGCGGCGGGGGCGCTAAAGCAACCGGCACAGCCACAGGCGGTTTCTTTTAGGGGGGTGAGGTGCGGGGCGCTGTCGGTGCCTAAAAAGAATTTCGGGTTGCCGCTGGTGGCGGCGGCGACCAGAGCGGCGCGGTGCTGTTCGCGTTTGAGGATAGGCAGACAGTAGTGGTGGGGGCGGATGCCACCCGCTAACAGGGCGTTGCGGTTGAACAGCAAATGTTGGGGCGTGAGGGTGGCGGCGACGTTGGCGCTGGCGGATTCGACAAACTGCACGGCTTCTGACGTGGTAACATGCTCTAAGACGATGCGTAAAGCCGGAAACTCGGCCACTATCGCAGTCAAATAGCGGTCGATGAATACCCGCTCACGGTCAAAAATATCACAGTCGGCATCGGTGACTTCACCGTGTATCAACAAAGGCAGGTCATGGCGTTCTAGGGCGGCCAGCAAGGGATAAATCTGTTGGATGTTGCCGACTCCGGCATCGGAGTTGGTGGTCGCCCCCGCCGGATAGAGTTTGACGGCGTGGACTACGTCGGTTTCGGCGGCCAGTTTGAGTTCGGCTTCGGTGGTGGCGGCGGTCAGGTACAGGGTCATCAAGGGGGCAAAGTCCATGCCTTCGGGTACGGCTTGGCGGATTTCTTCGCGGTATTGGCACGCTTGTGCCACGGTGGTGACTGGCGGTTTGAGGTTGGGCATGATGATCGCCCGGGCAAATTGCCTGGCGGTATAGGGCAGTACGGTTTTTAAAACCGCGCCAGTCCGAACGTGCAGATGCCAATCATCGGGGCGGGTAAGGGTTATTGTTTGCATGGTGGGCTAGTTTGTCAAAAAAATGTCTGTAAAATGGATAGTATTCTATAGCAACTGCCTTGAAAAAATAACGCTAGGCCCTATTTAGCTTTAGTTTAGACCCCATTTAGCTTTAATTTAAGGTGTGATTGTAAGGTGGTGGGAGCGAGTGTAATTTTAATAGCATAAAAACATACGCTATCGTTCCCACGCTCCGGCGTGGGAATGCCTGTCGCAATGCTCCAGCGTTGCGGGACGCTGGAGCGTCCCAGGATGCGTTCCCACGCCGGAGCGTCACTGCCATTAAGTTAATATTTTTTGTACTTATTATCAATAAGATACGATTATAGTAGGTCGGGTTAGCGATAGCGTAACCCGACTTTATCCGAACGGCACACGTCGGGTTACGCTATCGCTAACCCGACCTACATCGTATTTTACCCATATAATATATTGATTATTAAGACAAATTCCTTAACTTAATGGCAGTGACGCCGGAGCGTGGGAACGATAGGTAACAGTATCTACGCTGTCATTTAATTCAAAAAAATCATCGCTATAAAGCACAACCCGTGCTTATAGACACAAAAAACTTTACCCGTTAGGAGATTAGTTCATGCCCATTTACGAATATCAATGCCAATCATGCGGCCATCTGCATGAAGCGTTGCAAAAACTCAATGCCGAACCGTTGGTGGTGTGCCCTGCGTGCAGCCAGCCTGAGCTGATGAAAAAGATTTCCGCCGCCGGTTTCCGCCTTAAGGGCAGTGGCTGGTATGAGACGGATTTTAAAAGCGGCGCTAAGAAAAATGTCGCTGGGGAAGCTTCGGCTCCCGCCGCCCCGGCACCTAGCTGTGCCAGCTGCCCTAAAAACTAACTGACCCATCCCCTATCTTGCCTGATGGCATCAGGCCACGTCCATAAACTTTAGAATAACAGGAATACTATGCGTACCCACAAGTGCGGAGAATTAAATACACAACAGCTAGGCGAAACCGTTGAGATTTGCGGTTGGGTACATCGGCGGCGCGATCATGGCGGCGTTATTTTTATTGATTTGCGTGACCGTGCCGGGCTGGTGCAGGTGGTGGTTGACCCTGACGTGCCTGAGATGTTCGCTATCGCTGAAAGTGTCCGCAGTGAATATGTTTTAAGGATTAAGGGCTTGGTGCGCAGCCGCCCACAAGGGACGGTCAATGCCAATATGAATTCTGGCGCGATTGAAATTTTGGCCAGGGAAATTGAGGTCTTAAACGAGTCGGAAACGCCGCCGTTCCCTGTGGAAAGCGAGATTGAGGTTAACGAGGAACTGCGCTTGCGTTACCGTTATATCGATCTGCGCCGTGTCGCGATGCAAGAGAAGATGAAGGTGCGCCGCGATGTCACGCGGGTGCTGAGAAATTTCTTGGATGATAACGAGTTTTTTGAGATTGAAACGCCGTATCTGACTAAGGCCACGCCTGAAGGCGCCCGCGATTATATTGTCCCTAGCCGCACCCACGAAAACGCTTTTTTCGCGCTGCCGCAATCGCCGCAATTGTATAAGCAAATCCTGATGGTAGCGGGTATGGACCGTTATTATCAGGTGGTGCGGTGTTTCCGTGATGAGGATTTACGCGCTGACCGTCAGCCTGAATTTACCCAATTGGATATTGAAACGTCGTTCATGACCGAAGACGAGATTATGGTCATCATGGAAGAGATGATCCGCCAGTTGTTCGCCAAGGTCATTAAGGTCGAGTTGCCTGCGCAATTCCCGCGCATGAGCTATCAGGAAGCGCTGTCGCGCTTTGGTATCGACCGCCCTGATTTGCGTATTCCGCTGGAATTGGTGGATATTGCCGAATTCATGAAAGATGTTGATTTTAAAGTATTCTCAGGCCCTGCCAATGACCCGAAAGGCCGAGTGGTGGCGTTGCGAATTCCGGGTGCGGGCGATAAACTGAGCCGCAAGGATATTGATGAGTTGACCAAGTTTGTGGGCATTTATGGTGCAAAAGGCTTGGCTTATATAAAAATCAATGACTTAGACGCTGGTGTTGAGGGCTTACAATCGCCTATCGTCAAATTCGCTCCGGCAGAAGTATGGGCAGGGGTGTTGGGAAAGACAAACGCCAACACCGGTGATTTGCTCTTTTTTGGTGCAGACAAGGCACATATTGTCAATGAGGCGATGGGGGCGCTGCGCGTTAAGCTGGGTCATGACCTGAACTTGTTGGAAGGTGAATGGAAACCCGTCTGGGTGGTTGATTTCCCAATGTTTGATTGGGATGAGAAAACGGGCCGCTATAACGCCATCCATCATCCGTTCACCGCGCCTAGCTGTTCTGTGGAAGAGCTGGTCGCCAACCCTGGTACGGCGCTATCCCGTGCTTATGACTTGGTGCTGAACGGTACCGAAGTCGGCGGTGGTTCCATCCGTATCAACCGTCCGGCCATGCAGCAAACCGTGTTCGGCATTTTGGGCATTGGCGAGGAAGAAGCGCAAGAAAAGTTCGGCTTCCTGTTGGATGCCTTGAAATACGGTGCGCCTCCCCACGGTGGCTTGGCCTTCGGCCTGGATCGTTTGGTGATGCTGATGACCGGATCAACCTCCATCCGTGACGTGATCGCCTTCCCAAAAACCCAATCCGCCGCCTGCCCATTGGTCAACGCCCCTGCGGTAGTGACAGACGCGCAGCTTAAGGAGCTGGGTATTAGGTTGATTAAACCTGCTGGGAAAGATAAGGGTTAGGTTAGGGATGTTGTGGGGGGTGGCGGATAGCCCCCCACTCTGATTATTGAGTTTTACAGGATACCTGATAGGTGTCTACTTAACATTAGGTTCTTTGGAAAACATAATGACAACTTGCTTTGTTATCCAGCCATTTGACTCTGGAAAATTCGATAAACGATTTACAGATGTTTATAAACCAGCTATCGAAGCGGCTGGCTTAGAAGCCTATAGGGTAGACAAAGACCATTCAGTTCTTGTACCTATTGATGCTATTGAGGAAGGTATCCGAAAAGCAGCTGTTTGTCTGGCAGATATTACCGCTGATAATCCCAATGTTTGGTATGAATTGGGATTCGCCTTTGCATCAGGACGGCCAATCGTTATGGTTTGTTCCGATGAGCGAATAGGAAATAAATATCCATTTGATATTCAACATAGGAGCATTATTCCTTATCTCGCAGATTCACCAAGTGACTTTGATAAGTTGCGAGAAAGCCTTACCTCCCGCATTAAAGCCCTAGCCCAAAAAGGCGAGACACTTCAGCGGTTGGCGGAGGCCGACCCTATTGCTCCGGTTGAGGGCCTGTCTCAAGTAGAAATCATCGTGCTAGCTATCATTGCAGGCAACAGCTTCCTTCCTTCTGGAGGCGTTGCCGTGTTTAGTGCAAAACGAGACTGTGAACGTGCAG
The DNA here is from genome assembly GCA_016919605.1 of Methylovulum sp. GTDB lineage: Bacteria > Pseudomonadota > Gammaproteobacteria > Methylococcales > Methylomonadaceae > Methylovulum. The sequence continues at coordinate 375 of JACXTQ010000250.1, read as the reverse complement.
GTATCACAAATATGGGCTTCAATATCGGCATTCGGCGACTTACAGTTAAGGGTTTCATTGAAATGACCGAACTGTATGACCAAGACCAAAGGGAAAACTATGATGGTGTACGAGTCACATCTACTGGGTGGGAATGGATTGACATAAATGAATCCCGATTTGTGCTTCATCGTCCACCAGAATCTGTAACCGAAAAAGACATTCCTTTTTAGTGCGTCTGGTGCTTTGCTTAGTAAAAACTTGGAAGATTTTTAAGTTAATTTAGCTGATTGGTGCCTTTACAATACCGTTAAACAATGGAGAAATAACTAACAATGGACTTTGAATGGGATGAAGCGAAGGCAGTTACGAATCAGAAAAAGCATGGCTTTTCCT
>JACXTQ010000034.1 GCA_016919605.1 Methylovulum sp. | reverse complement strand
TTCGGTGATTTCAGGCTTTACGCCTACCAAGATTGCAACGACGATAACGTGCATTTGGCCTTGGTGATGGGGCAGGTGTCAGGTGACGAGCCGGTATTGGTCAGGGTTCATGCACGGAATCTGTTGGATGATGTGTTTTCGTCCAAACGCAGTGATTGCAATATGCCCATCCGCTTGGCGCTGCAAAAAATTGCCGAAGAAGGGCGCGGCGTGTTGGTGGTTATCCGCCAAAGCGAAAACAACAAAGCCTTGGCGGAGTTGATCCACAGTTATCAATTAGAAGATAACGGTATTGCCGATGCTGGCCAAGCCAGCGACCCCGATTGGCGCACCACCGGCACGGGGGCGCGGATTTTGGCGGATTTGGGGGTGCATAAATTGAAAGTGTTGGGAACGCAGAAAAAATACATAGCCCTGTCGGGGTTTGATTTGGAAGTCGCCGAGCATGTCGGTTGAAATTTATTAAGTAAGGTCAGTAGAGAACATCATGTCAAAAATAAAAACGTATGAAGGGATTTTTGCCGCCACGGGCGGGAAATTTTGTATTGTCGCCTCGCGCTTTAACAGCTTTATCGTTGAACAGCTCGAAGCGGGGGCGATAGACGCATTGGTGCGTCATGGCGTAACTAAGGATGATATTCATCTGGTCAAAGCTCCGGGCGCGTTTGAGTTGCCGATGGTGGTGCAGCGCATCGCCGCCAGCAAAAAATACGATGCGATTATCGCCGTAGGTGCGGTGATACGCGGGGGTACGCCGCATTTTGAATATGTCGCGGGCGAATGCGTGAAAGGTTTGGCGCATGTGTCCTTGCAGTATGATGTGCCGGTAAGTTTTGGCGTGTTGACCGTCGATACCATTGAGCAGGCGATAGAACGCGCGGGCACAAAAGCGGGCAATAAAGGTGCGGAAGCGGCGTTATCCGCTATCGAGATGGTCAGCCTGTTTAAGAATCTGGAAAGTTAATGAGTCAAGCTCGCACCAATGCACGTAAAGCGGCAGTACAGGCCTTGTACCAATGGCAAATGACCGGACAAAACTTAGCGTTGATAGAACAGCAGTTTATCGAAGAAGATTGGCTGAAAGATGCGCAAAAAAGTTATTTTAACGAAGTTTTCCACGGGGTTCCGGCGCATCTGGAAGAGATAGACCAGGCCTTGATGGAATTTGTTGACCGTGACGTGGACATGATTGATCCGGTGGAGCGGGCGATTTTGCGGATAGGCACTTACGAATTGCTTTACCGTCTGAACATGCCTTATAAGGTGGTGCTGAACGAAAGTATCAATTTGGCCAAATGTTTTGGTGCCGATGGCAGCCATAAATATGTCAACGGCATTTTGGATAAGATCGCCCACCAAAAGCGGGTGGTCGAAATGCAGGCTCAAGCTGTTAAGCGGGAGTAAAGCTAAGCTCTAACTTTAAAATCAGGATAAAAAAATGATTGTTATTAGAGGCGGTACTGATAAACCTGTCAGCAGTCAAAAACTGGCCGATTATTTTGAATCAAGAACTGATATTGATGGTTATTTGTATTTGGGTTATCCAATTATTGGTACGATTGAAGGTGGTTATCAAATTGATGCTTTGTTGCTTTCGGATAGGCATGGTGTGATTGTCTTTCATCTTATCGAAGGTGCTTTTAATGAGAAGATAGAGCTTTCTGATATACAAGACGAAAATTACACAAAGTTAGAATCTAAGCTAAAACAGCATAAGGATTTAACAAAGGGTCGTAATTTAGCTGTTCAATTGAATGTTGCTACTTTTGCATCGGCGTGGACTAATCGCTCAGATATAAAATCTGATTATCCAGTTTTAGTTACTGAGAATGATTTAACAGACTTTTTGGAAGCTAAAAATTGGGAAGATAATCAGAATTATCAAAAATTGGTTTCTGTCATTCAGTCAATCACAACGATTAGAAATAGAAATAAACGTGGCTATGTTAAAAAAATAGATTCCAAAGGAGCTATACTAAAAAAGCTAGAGGAATCTATTGCTAATTTAGACAGGGGACAAAGCACTGCTGTTATTGAAACTGTTGATGGAGTTCAGCGTATCAGAGGATTGGCGGGTTCAGGAAAAACAATTGTATTAGCATTAAAGGTGGCCTATTTACATACAAAAAATCCAAGTTGGCGTATAGCAGTAACATTTAATAGCCGCTCATTGAAAAATCAATTTAAACATTTTATTACTTTATTTACTTTTGAACATAAGAACGAAGAGCCTGATTGGGATAAAATAGATATTATCCATGCTTGGGGTAGTCCTTCAATGCGCGGTATTTATTATGAAATATGTTTGAAACATAATGTAAATTACTTAGATTTTAAGTCTGCCGAATCCATCGCTAAAAGCTATGGCAAGGGGTTTGATGTTGCTTGCGAAAAAGCTTACAGTGAAATTGAATCATTTCAAAGCTATTATGATGTGGTATTGGTTGATGAAGCTCAAGATTTTTCCCCCTATTTTTTACGCTTATGTTATGAGATTTTAAAAAGTCCAAAGCGTTTAGTTTATGCTTACGATGAATTGCAAAATATTAGCAATAAGCAAATGCCTTCTCCCGAAGAATTATTTGGCTCTGACAGCAATAATAATGCGTGTGTTTCCTTGCATAATGATCAGGGGAAGCCTAAGCAAGATATCGTCTTAAATGTTTGTTACCGTAATTCTAAGCCTATATTAGCCACAGCTCATGCTTTGGGCTTTGGTATTTACAGAAAAAATGGCGGACTTATACAAATGTTTGATCAGCATCAACTTTGGTTGGATGTTGGTTACAAAGTTAAGGAAGGCAAATTAGAGGATGGTGAACAGGTAGTTCTAACCAGAGATAAAAGGTCTAGCCCTGATTTTTTAGAAAACCACTCACCAATTGATGACCTAATTATATTTAAATCATTTAATAATGAAGCTGAACAAATAGCTTATTTAATTGCTGAAATAGAGAAAAATATTAAGGAAGATGAGCTAAAGTTAGATGACATTATGGTCATTCACCCCGATCCTTACACTGCAAAACGAGCGGTAGGGATGATAAGGGAACAGTTGTTTAGTAAGGGAATTAACTCTAATTTTGCGGGTATAACTACATCACCTGATGAATTTTTCAGAGATGATGCTGTTGTGTTTACACAAATTTATCGGGCTAAAGGTAACGAAGCCTCAATGGTTTATATTATCAATGCTCATGAATGTTTCAATCATACTGATTTGGCTCAAAAGCGAAACATGCTATTTACTGCATTAACAAGAAGTAAGGCATGGGTGCGTGTATTAGGTTATGGAAGAAATATGAGGGAATTACAAAAGGAATTTGAAGAGGTAAAAAGTAATCATTTTGAGCTTAGGTTTTTATATCCTACTGCCGCAGAGCGTGAAAAATTAAGCATTGTTAACCGAGATATGACAGAGGCAGAGCGAAAAAAATTACAAAGGAAGTCAGCATCATTGGATGATTTAATTCAAAGTTTAACGAATGGTGAAATTCACAAAGAAGACTTATCAGAAGAAGCAAGAGCCAAATTGAAGGCATTGCTCTAAACTATGACTAGTTCAACCGTTATTCTTAAACAAATTGAAAATATTACATCAAAACTGATTCGTATAGGGTTGTCGGTAGAGCAAAATCACCCTTCACATCAACAAGGCAATATTGCTTATTCAAAAATGCAAGATATTTCTATTGCTATGAAAAATATATCGTACGAAGAAATATATAAAACTTTGGAAGAAGCTAAAAATTATAATATCAAAATGATTGATGGTGCACTGATTCAAATGCTTTATAGATTTAATAGAAAAAAGCTTGTTTCACATCGTTTGGCTTTTTTTCCTGCCCCTAGTTTAGAAAGCTATCAAAATGAACCAGATATTTATGAACAAGACGAAATTTATGCGGATATTCTGGCAAAGAATATCGTGACGTTTCCTATTCGCTTTGATTATGACCCCATTAATTTTGTAGGTATAGAGCATCCGCAAACTCATGTAACATTAGGGCAATATAAAAATTGCAGAATTCCGGTATCTGAGCCAATCACTCCAGAAATATTCATAGCTTTTATTTTACGCAATTTTTATAACACTGCTTTCTGTAAATTCACAGAAGAGTTTCTGATTGATAGTAAAAAAAGATTTACTAGAACAATTAGTAATGATGAGCAAGGGTTGTTACATTTTAGTATTTTATAAATTTGCTATGCCACTGTCTGAATTTGGCTTGATCCAGCGTTTTTTTACTCGCCAAGCCATTACCCATCGCTCGACCGTGTTGGGTATAGGCGATGACTGTGCCTTACTGGATATACCTACGGGTTATCAGTTGGCGGTCACTGCCGATACCATGGTCGAAAACGTGCATTTTTTTGCCGATACCGACCCGTACGGCTTAGGCCACAAGCTGTTGGCGGTCAATCTGAGTGATTTGGCCAGCATGGGCGCGCAGCCGCTGTCGGTGACGCTGGCGTTAACCTTACCGCGTGTCGATGACGCGTGGCTGACGGCGTTCGCCCACGGTTTTTTGGCGCTGGCAACGCAGTTTGACATCGATTTGATAGGCGGTGACACCACCTCGGGGCCGTTGACCTTAACCGTGCAGGCGATGGGCTTAGTGCCGCGTGGTCAGGCGTTGTTGCGTTCCACCGCCCAATTGGGCGATGACATTTATGTCAGCGGGGCGTTAGGTGATGCCGGACTGGGCTTAAAAATCGTCCAAGGTTATGATTGCCTGCAACCGGAAGCCGCCCTTAATCGATTTAACCGCCCGTTGCCACGGGTGGCGACAGGTTTGGCGATTCGCCCTATCGCCACGGCCTGTATTGACTTATCCGACGGCCTTGCCGGTGATTTGGGGCATATTTTGCGCCTTAGCCAAGTGGGCGCGTGTCTGGAGTGGTCCGCCTTGCCCTTGTCAGATGCGCTATTGGCCTATATCGAGCAAACCGGTGATTGGCGGTTGCCGCTGGTGGCGGGTGATGATTACGAGCTGTGTTTTACCGTCCATCCTAAAGATGCCGCCTTAGTGCCCGCCGACTGCCGAAAAATTGGCGTAATCGAGGCAACGCCAGGGTTGCGGCTTAGTAAAGATGGCGTTATCCAATCCCTACCCACACAAGGCTATGAACATTTTTCTTGAGACAGTCGGTGCCCATAAACTGACACCTAAACAAATCTTACAAGACCCCGTGTTGTTTTTGGCTTTTGGTTTCGGTTCGGGGCTGGCGAGAAAAGCCCCCGGCACGTTTGGCACCGTCGCCGCCATTCCCTTGTATTGCCTGTTTGCCCAAGCCGATATGTGGGTCTATAGCATCCTGACGCTGTTGGTGACGCTGGTCGGCATTTGGATTTGCGAGGTGGCGGCCAACAAATTGGGTGAGCATGATTTTGGCGGTATCGTCTGGGATGAGATCGCCGGTTATTTGATTACCCTGTGGCTAGTGCCGTTTAGTTGGCCAGCGGTAGCGTGGGGATTTGTGTTGTTCCGTATTTTTGACATTGCCAAGCCGTGGCCGATTCGCTGGATAGACCGGAAAATTCAGGGTGGGCTGGGCATTATGCTCGATGATGTGCTGGCGGGGGTGTTTGCGGGCGGGTTGTTGTGGCTGATGGCGGGGCAAGGCTGGTTATAACTGATTATAAAAGGATGTCGGGGCAAGCCCCAACATCCAGTCGTATCGCCTGATTTTATTGTTGTGCCAACGCTTAGAACGGTAAGTCGTCCACTTTTTCGGCGGCTTCGTCAATCGCATCATGGGCGGCATCGCCAGCGCCAGGTACGATAGAAACGACCGCGCCGCCGACACGCATGGGCACAGTCGCTATTTTGGTCAACAGGCAACCTTGCAACAGGCTGGCAAGCACGGCCAACAACAACACATTTTTTAACTTCATGGTTATCTCCTAGGTGTAATAAACAACAAAACGAAAATGTACAATAACCCGCCTTGGCCAAAACGGCAACTGTGTTGAACTTTTTCCCTTAACCCATCTCCTTTGAACACTTCTCCCCTCTGTTTTAGATCTTCATGAAATCCGCACTGAGCCGTTGTTTTCCTGCCGTTATATTGCTTGCCTGTCTTATCTTATCCGCCTGTAGCGTCTTTCATCCTGACCTAGCCAGTCCATCGGCAGCCTTTAATTTGGTAAAATTGTTCCCAACGGCACGTTTGCCGTCATTGACGTTCGATGGCAGCGTTATCGCTTCGCCTTTGCTGGATAAGGGGCACGGTCAGCCTCAATTGATCGTATCCGCGTCCGATGGCGTGGTGGCGGGCTTGGATGCCCAGACGGGCACGTTGCTTTGGAAACTTAAAGTGCCTAGCGGTCAGAGCCAGCAAGTGCAGCTGGCTTCCACGCCGGTCATGATCGGTGATAAGTTGGTGGTTTTATATCAATGTCTGGAACAAGGGGCGCGGGCCAGCCATCAGTTGGCGGTGCTCGACCTTAACGCCCATCGTGTCGATGACGGCTTTCCGGTGCTGACGTTTGCCGCCGAACAACCCAGCTCCGATGGTAAGGGCGTGGTCAAATTTAATCCGCCGACCACCTATTCCCATGCCGAATTGAAGCATATCGACAGGGTCGGCCGTGAGCGTGGCTTTGTTTATGCCGCTTTTGGCAATGCCGGCGACGTGCAGCCTTACCATGGCTGGATGTTTGAAATTGACATGGATGCGTGGCGGCAACGGGGCGTAAGCCAAGCGGTCAAAAGTGTCTTGTTGACCACGCCCGAAGCCAACTGCCCGGTGAAAACGGAATATGGCAACCAAGAAATGGTCTGTGGCGGCGGGGTGTGGGTACCGAGCGGGCCGTTGGTGGTCGATAATAAGGGCGATGTCGATTTGTTTATCCCCACCGGTAACGGGCAAGTGGATTTGGTCCGCCATGATTATGCCAACGCCTTGTTGCGCGTCAAACCGGGATTAAAATTCGATGCCGCTTGTGATGCCGCGCTTTGCGCTAAGTTTGACCCCAAACATCCTGACAATGCTTGTCTGGCCTCTTGCCAAAACCTCTTTATCCCGCGTCTGGGTGAGCACAACGCGCCGTTAAAACCCCCCTATCATGAGTGTGACGACAAAGATTTTTGGGAGTGTCTGGCTTGGATGGATTATGATTTGGGCGGCAATACGCCGATAAAAGCCACCTTATCGAATGGGCAAACGGTCTTGGTGCAAGCAGGTAAGGATGGCGGCGCTTATTTGATTGATGCCGAGCATTTGGGCAGGCAATATGACCGCTTGCAAATCGCCCCCCTGTGCGGTTCGCCAACTGATTTATGTAAACTGAGCTGGGCGGGGATGATTGTCACCCAGCCGGTACAAACCCCCGTGGACGGTGATCCGGTGGTGATTATCCCGGCGTTTAGCGCCGACCAAACCCATTCGTCGGGGGTGATCGCCATCAAAATTGTCTTGGAAAATGGTCAGCCCAAATTCAAGCCTTTTTGGACATTCCCCCAAGCCGGACACCCCGACGCGTTAAAAATGTTCAGAAGCCACCCCTCTTTTCCGGCGCTGACCTCGCATCTAGGTGATAGCGGTGAGGCGATAGTCTGGATTGTCGATATAGGCACACACGGCATACTGTACGGTATCCGTGCCAAAGACGGAGCCGTGGTCGCTAAGCAAGAGTTGCAAGGCACAGGACGGCAATTGTCCATGCCGCTGGTGGTCGGCGACAAAATTTATCTGGCTTCAAAAATGCCCGATACGGGTAAGGCGATGATCGAGGGGTATCGGATTGAAGCCCAAAAATGATTGACGTAGTCAAAAACTGCGCCAGAAAACGCGTGATAAACATAAAATCACGGGACGCTTAATTGTGTGCTATTGCTTATTGGCAGCACTATTTTGCAGCTGGGCTGGCTTATACGTTTGCTGTCCTTTTTCAATGCCTGTTAGCAACCTCCTAATTAGAAACCGAACAAACCTATGCGACTTTTGCTGGTAGAAGATGACGAAATACTCGGTGACGGTCTGGTCGCTGGCCTGACGATGGAGGGTTATGCGGTGGACTGGCTGACCAATGGCAAGCTGGCGGACGAAGCGCTTAAGCTCAATAGCTACGAGCTGATTGTGCTGGATTTAAACTTGCCGGATATGGACGGTTTGGCTATCCTCCGTGCCCTGCGTGCGCGTAAGGACGAAACGCCGGTGATGGTGCTGACGGCTAGGGATACTGTGCCGGATCGGGTGTTGGGGCTGGATAGTGGCGCGGATGATTTTGTCATTAAGCCGTTTGATCTGGATGAGGTCTGCGCCCGTTTGCGGGCGTTGGCGCGGCGCAATGAGGGGCGGAGCGTGCCGACGATTGAATATAAGGGCGTGGTGTTGGACCCGGCGGCGCATCAGGTGACGTTTAATAATGAAAAAGTCGAGTTGTCGCAAAAAGAGTTTGAAATACTCAATTTTTTGATGGGCAATATCGGGCGGGTGATTTCCCGCGCCCGTCTGGAAGAGAGTTTGTATTCTTGGAATGCGGATATTGAAAGCAATACGGTTGAGGTGCATATCCATCATTTACGCAAAAAGCTTGATGCTAGCCTGATCCGCACCGTGCGTGGGGTCGGTTATATTATTGACAGTGATGACGGGCAATGAATTATTCCTTACGCCAGTTGTTGCTGGTCAGTTTGTTGTCGGCGGCGATGCTGATTTGGGGGATTGCCGCTTACGTCAGCTATAAGCAGACACGCACGGAAGTCGCCAATTTGTTTGATGCAGAGTTGTCGCAATCGGCTAGGGTGTTACATGCGTTTGTGGAAAGTTTGCTGCGTGAAGGCTCACTATCGACCTTGTGGAGCCAAGGGCAGTTGGATAAAAACCTCCATGATTATGCGTTAAAACATAAATTCAAGCGCAAGAACAGTTTCCAGTTGTGGTCGGAGGACAGTGGCTTTTTTACTAAGTCAACGGATACGCCCAATTTTTCAGTGCATGGTTTTGATAAGGGCCATATCGACAGCAAATTGTGGTATGTGTTTGATGAGGTTTTGCAAACCAATGCCCTAGGCCGTGATTATGAGCGAAAAATCGCCTTTCAGCTCTGGTCAAAAAAAGACGGCTTGTTGTTGCGTTCGGAAAGTGCGCCGAAATTTGCGTTCTCTAAAGAAGACGATGGCTTTAGCCATGCCAATATTGACGGGCAATTGTGGCATGTGTTCAGTATTTCCGATGCCACGGGGCAATATGTGGTGCATGTCGGGCAAAAAGAGGAAATCCGCGCCGAATTGACGGACGAAATATCCGCGCATACGGCCTTGCAATTGCTGATAGGCCTGCCGTTTTTAGGGTTGGTGATTTGGTTTATTGTCGGGCATTGCTTAAAGCCGTTGGACAGGCTGGAGCGCTCTTTATCCAAGCGTGAGGCGAGTTACCTGAAACCGTTGTCCACGCGGAAATTGCCCAATGAGATTTTGCCGGTGGTCAATGAGATCAATAATCTGTTCGCCCAGCTTGAGCAGGCGTTTGAGCATGAGCGCCGCTTTACCTCAGATGCCGCGCATGAGTTGCGCACACCGCTGGCAGGCTTGTTGACCCAAGCGCAGGTGGCTTTGCGCACCCATGATGATAATGTCCGCAAGCAGGCGTTAAAGCGTATTGAGCAGGCGGTTAACCGCATGACCTATATGGTGCAGCAATTGTTGACTTTTTCGCGCATTGAATCCAGTGCGGAATTTTTGACCCAAGAGTTAATACCCTTAGGGCGCGAGGTGGTGCAGATTGTTGCCGAATTGGAGCCGGAAGCCTATAAAAAAGGCATTTTTATGGAGTTTGTCGAAGACAACCCGCAGCCCGTGCAGGTCAATCCGCCATTAATGGCGATTTTAATCCGTAATATTATCGACAACGCCATCAAATACACCCCCGCCAAAGGCTCGATTCTGATTAGTTTGACGGGTAAGGACAAACAGCTGTTGTTGTCGGTGGAAGACTCAGGGCCGGGCATTGCCCCAGATCAGTACGAAAAATCCCTGCAACGCTTCCATCGTTGCACCGAAACGGCGCACACTGCTCCAGGTACCGGCTTGGGGTTTTCCATCGTGGAGCGCATTGCCGCTATCCACGATGCCGATTTGATTTTGGGCGTGTCTCAACTGGGCGGTTTGAAAGTGACCCTAGGCTTTCCGTTGCCAGGGCAGGGGCCTGAGCAATCTTGGCAGAAAAAATTGAGCTTTTTTAACAGGTTGGCCGAACAGCACGAGTAGTTTACGCTTCAGCGACCACCGGATTGGCTAAAGCGCCGATACCCTCAATCTCTATGCGCACGGTTTGCCCGGGTTTTAGATAGCCACGCGGCTTCATCTTGACCCCGACTCCGGCGGGGGTGCCGGTGCTGATGACATCCCCCGGTTCCAAGGTCATGGCTTGCGACAAATAAGCGACCATTTCATAGCAGTTAAACAGCATCTGTCCGGTGTTGGCGTTTTGGCGCAATTCCCCGTCCACCCAGGTTTTGATGGCTAAATTGTGCGGATCGGCTATTTCATCGGCGGTGACTAGCCATGGCCCTAAAGGCCCGCAGGTGTCAAAGGATTTACCGATCATCATCGTAGGCGAGTGCATTTGCCAGTCACGCACCGTCACATCATTGGCGATGGTGAAACCGGCAATGACTTCGTGGGCTTTGTCCAGCGGGACATGGCGGCAGTGTTGGCCGATGACAAAGGCCAGCTCGCCCTCATAATCGAGCTTATCCGAGACTTTCGGTTGCTGGATGGCGATACCGGAGCCAATCACGCAAGTACTTTGTTTGGTGAAAAAACTGGGGTAGTCAGGGCGCTCACGTCCAGTTTCGGCAATATGGTCGGCGTAATTAAGGCTAATCGCCAGATATTTTCCAGGCCTTGGCACAGGAGCTGCTAGTAAAACTTCCGACAAAAGGATGCGCATTCCGCCGCCCTCTATTAAGCGTTGCATGGCCGCCAACGCCTCAGTGCCCGCACTCAGAAAGTCCAGCATCTGCGAGGGAATGCCAGTGTCGCTATAGCTATCAATAACATAATTATCAACGACTGCGCCGATGCGCGTCCTATTTTGGTGCGTAAAAGTGACTAATTTCATAGATAATGATAAATTGGTTAAAGCTGCCTTCAGGCAACGGAATTATTAACATTGACGGTATTATGTACGCAATGCTATCTTTCACAAAACTCACCGTAAACTGGGAGTAGCACAGCCGCTGACGCTTATCGCACGGCGGTTGTGGAGATATACAACAATAAACTATAACCCAAGCACAACCTGTAAAACAATTGCTGGTTGGCATCTGCATCACGAGGAACACGAGAATGAACCCAAATTGGATCGCCCCTTCCATCCTGTCCGCCAATTTCGCCAAATTGGGCGAAGAAGTTGACAATGTGTTGGCTGCCGGAGCCGATGTCGTGCATTTTGACGTTATGGACAACCATTTTGTCCCTAACTTAACCATCGGGCCTTTGGTCTGTGACGCGTTAAGAAAACACGGCGTAACCGCACCGATTGACGTGCATTTAATGATCGAGCCTGTTGACCGCATTATCCCTGATTTTGCCAAAGCCGGCGCCAGCATCATCACCTTTCACCCCGAAGCGTCCGTGCATATTGACCGGACATTACAACTGATCCACGACAACGGTTGCAAAGCCGGCTTGGTGTTTAACCCAGGCACACCGTTGCATTATTTGGACTACGTCATGGACAAGCTGGACATCATCTTGTTGATGTCAGTCAACCCAGGTTTTGGCGGCCAATCGTTTATCCCTTCAGCATTGGACAAATTGCGTCAAGTCAGAAAAATTATTGACGACAGCGGTTTGGATATCCGTTTAGAAATCGATGGCGGTGTCAAAACCGACAACATCCGCGCCATTAAGGCGGCGGGTGCCGATACTTTTGTGGCCGGTTCGGCAATTTTTGGCCAGCCAGACTACAAAAAAGTCATTGACGATATGCGGGCGGAATTGGCGTTGGCCGTGTAAACAGCAATAAAGGTTTAGCGGTCGCCTTACCTTCAAGGTGGCCGCTCCCCGTTATGTGCTAAGGTGCGGATTACTCTAAAGCTAGGGCCAGAATTATTCTTCATCATCGATAACAGCGGCACACTCAAGCCCAATCCCTTCAAAAATGGTTCTTCCAAGACATGCGCCTATTGAGATTCGCCCACATCGCGTATTACAAAAATTAATCAGATCGGCTCTCGTTAAGCCATCCTTTACTTGCCACTTCGTCCCGATAATAACTCTATTGGAAACTCAAGACTATGAATGAGAAAACAGCTACTCAATTATTTAATGATATTAAAGATTTGCTTCATAACAATAAGGTTGACGAGGCCTTGGCGATGGCCGGAGAGGCATTGCAGCTATTCCCTGGGGAAGCCGAAGGTTATTTTTGGTATGCTGAATGTTGCGACCGCCACGGCGATACCTTCGGTGCCATTGAACAGTTACAAAAAGCCTGCGCATTACAGCCTTATTCGGTCGGTTATCTGGGGCGCCTCGCCGAGCATTACCTGCTGACCGAACAACTGGATTTAGCCAAGCGCCATTATACCTCGGCGCTGGAGCTGGAGCCGGTCGCGTGGGCTTATATAGGCCTTGGCAACGTTTTTGAACGGCTCTCTGATATTCCACAAACCATCGAATGTTTTAAAAAAGCCATCCGGCTTATGGATCAAGGCAAGCCACCTATCAACCTGTTTAATCGCCTTATCAGTTTGCAGGAAAAAAACCACGACATTATTGGGCAAATTGACTCGCTAAACCAACTGATCGCCCTGTTGGCCGACAGCGCGATCAAGTATAATTACCTGTGTACATTAGGGCAGTTATATAGCGTATCGGGAGAAGTTGATGATGCGGTTGGCGTTTATTTACAAGCCATAGCCTGTGACCCTAAGCAAGTCACGGCTTACTCTAATTTGGCCAATATTTACCAAATGCTTGGCAAAGCCTATGAAGAGCTGGAGATTTTAGAAAAAGCCACCGCCAATGTCGATGACGATTATTTGCAACAGCGCTTAAAAAATCTGGCGCATCGCAGCAACGCCGACTCGAAAAAGTTTATCCGTAAACCCTTGGTGATCGCCTATTATCTGCCCCAATTCCACGAAATGGTCGAAAACAACCAATGGTGGGGGGAAGGCTTTACCGAATGGAATAACGTAACGACCGGAAAACCCGCGTTTGGTGGCCATTTGCAACCACGTCGCCCGGCGGCTATGGGCTATTATGATTTGCGGGTGCCAGAAACGGTCAACAAGCAATTTAAAATGGCCAAGCAATACGGGGTCGATGCCTTTTGCTATTATTATTACTGGTTTAATGGCCACCGCTTGTTAGAGCGCCCCTTAAACGATTTGATTGAAGGCAAAACCGGGCCGTTTCCGTTTTGCATCTGTTGGGTGAACGAAGAATGGACCAGAAGCTGGGATGGTATGTCGGGCGAAGTGCTTATGCCTTTGGAACATACGCCGGAAAACGATTTTGCCTTCATTAAGGATTGCTTGCCCATCCTAAAGCACCCTGGCTATGTCCGCGCCGATAATAAGCCGATGCTGTTGGTTTATCGCGCCGATAAATTGTCCAACCCCAAAGAAACCACCCAAATGTGGCGTAATTACTGTAAAGAAAATGGCCTGCCGGACATTTATTTATGTGCGGTGCAGTCGTTTGGCTTTGACGATCCGGCTTCGGTAGGGTTTGACGCCGCCGTGGAATTTCCGCCCCATGCCTTATGGGATAAGCATCCGGGCTTGCGGTTTTACAGCGAGCTTGAGCCTACGCCTTATATGTATTCCGAGTTTAATGGCAAAGTGTATAATTACCAACATTTTGCCGACTGTGCCATTGCCCGCCCTAGAGAGCCTTACCCCTTGCACCGCGCTTGCATGTTGGCTTGGGACAACTCGGCGCGGCGCGGCAAATCTGCGCATATTTACCATTACTTTTCCGTGGACAAATATGAAAGATGGCTGACTGAAAACGTCAGCAAGTCGATTCAGGAGCTATCCGAGCCGATAGTCTTCGTTAACGCTTGGAATGAATGGGCGGAAGGCTCTTGCTTGGAACCCGCTGAATTTTTTGGTTACGAATTGT
>JACXTQ010000249.1 GCA_016919605.1 Methylovulum sp. | reverse complement strand
TGTGTTTGAATCCAAAGTTTAGATGAATTCGGATAGAAGTCTAGTCTGAAACCAAGCCATTGATTTATCGGACTTAGAAAATCTGCCCTTTTGATGGGTATGACACCCTGATGATGCCTGTTAACGTGCCATTTTCACACGGGAAACGGGGCGTTACAAGTTCAAGTTTATGTATGCTATGGCGCAAGCCCCGATTTGTAAGAGCGTGGCGTTACTAGAATACCCGTTTTGGAATTACTTAAGCCAAGTAAATGGCAACTGTCATCCCGCCCAAAACAAACCGCACCGAACTCCGCGAATACGATTGGGGTGCTGATAAGCAACGCCATGCCATCGGGTATTTATTCTGAAAAATCAATCACTACTGCCGCATCTTCTCCCGTTTTGAAAAGTTCATACGCAACTATGGGGTTCCTTAGTTTCGTTTCCGCCTTAATTTGGTTGCGCTAAGTCATGTCAACCTAACTTAGGCGTAGTCCTATCAGTTAGGGGGGGTATATAACGGTCTGCACAAATCGTTTGCTAACAGAAAATTGATAGGATATAGTCTTGAAAAATATCAATATACGCGAATGATATATATTTTTATAGGTGCATTTAAAGCCCCCTTTTTAGGGGTATACTTAACGTTGGGCAACAACATAAACCGGAGAAATAAAATGTTCAAAAGCAAAATCTGGGCGGTACTTGCTGTTTTGGTTGCGGTTGCATTTCCTTTTTCAAAAGCGCACAGCCAGCAATGGCTCGGTGCTTATAAGCCATCATTGGGAACTCTTCCAACTGAACAAGGGTGGTCATTAGTCGAAACAGGTTCACAGCCAACACCGCTTGTTAGTGATGGTATTTTGCATCAGGGCATTACCCTAGAAAAAGGAGTCCAGTATTGGACGCGGCAAGGATTAGTAAGCGATTTCACAAGTTCAAAAGGTTTGGTTTTTGAAGTGGTTGTTAAAGTAATTTCGTCCACCTATGTTGAAATTCCCAGTCTCGATACTTGGCAACCTGGATACATGGTCAATTTAATTGATGTAAATGGCAACCAAGCAACTCTAGGCATCACTGATACTGGGGTGCGGGTTGGCTGGAATAACTTACTTTCAAATTACAGTGCCGCGTTTATTCCATGGGATACAACTTCTGCTTATTCTGCATATCGCTTGACAGTGGCTTCATCTAAAATCTCGCTTTCAATCAACGGCAAGCAAGTAGTTACTGGGTTAGCCTTGGGAGGGTCGCCCTCAACCAACCACGATAAGTGGTACTTTGGTGATACATCAGAGTATGGGACAAGCGAAACTCAGCTTAAAGCTATTCATTGGGGTGTTCTCCCAGATATAACGGGCTGTATAAAAATGAAAAGCACAGCAATCAAAAAAACCAAGGTGTTAGCCCGCCAACAAGGTGAAGCAGACCAAATAACAGTGACCGATGGTAAAGGATGTTACGAATTTAGCAACATCGTTTCGGGCAAAACTTTCCAAGTTATTATCAATGGCCCATTGGTTCCATAAGCATTTATGGTTAAACCGTCAACTCTATGCCCAACAAGCCAGCCAAAGGGACGCGCCGCCCGTAGGCGATTTTGAAGTTTGGTTTTTTATCAAGGTTTGGTGGCCTCGCTTGGCTTGGCTTTCGTTAGCGGCACGCCCCTTACCGTAACGTTAGGCAAAAAAGCAACCATCCAACAAATGAAATGGGTCAAACGAGTAAAAGCATGGTATTCAATAAAAAACCAATGATTATATTTGTTGCACCACTGGCGAACTCAAAAAAACAAACAACTTTTTGGTTTTTTAAATTATGAACATCCAAGCTATTGAACAAGAAGTTTTACATCTACCCATTGAAGATAGGGCACGGTTAGCCGAAAAGCTACTTTCGAGTTTGGATGCCTTATCGGAACAAGAAATAGAAAAACTCTGGCTTGTAGAAGCGCAACGTCGAGCTTCAGAAATTGACAATGGAACTGTCCAACTTGTTTCTTCCGAAGAAGTGGAACGAAGAATCCAGGCAATTTTGCAATGATATATGCCTTTCATCCTGAGGCTGTAGCAGAATATGCTGAACATGTTGCGTTTTACAAATCTCTGCGTACAGAACTCGGAACGCGTTTCCATGAGGCAGTTAAAGCGGTGGTTGCCAGTGTCTGTGCAATGCCCGCACGCTACCGAACTGAATTTCCACCCGCCATTCGCAAGGCAAGAGTTCAGGGTTTTCCTTACAACGTCATTTTTCGGGAAGTTGAAGGCGGCATTCAAATCCTTGCGGTTGCACACCATCGCTGCCGCCCTCTTTACTGGCTGGGCAGACTTTAAATTACGCGTCTGGATTTTGCCCTATCTAGCAGGTGTGTTTAAACAATCATAATAAGGCTATTGGGGATCAGTTTAGCAATTCGATAGCACAGTGCTGCTAAATTAGTTTTCATTACTATCGTTTTTTGATAGCATTAACCGTGATGAATGCTAAACACACAAAAACTTTGCAAGCCATCTTTACCAAACCAACCACCGCCACACTCGAATGGGCGCGTATAAAAAACCTATTCATCGCTCTGGGTTGCCGGATTATCGAAGGCCGTGGTTCTCGTGTCCGTTTTGAATTCAATGGCAGAATCACCGCTTTCCATCGCCCGCACCCCGCCAAGGAAGCCAAGCCTTATCAAGTCGAACAAGCCCGCGATTTTTTGACTGCTATTGGAGTTAAACCATGAACACGCTGACTTACAAGGGCTATACCGCCCGCATTGATTTCGATGACCGTGACAATAGCTTAGTGGGCAGGTTGCTTGGCATCCAAGATATTATTGGTTTTCACGCCGATAATGTTGCCGATCTACGCACCTCATTTGAAGAAGCTGTGGATGATTACCTTGAGGCCTGCGAAAAAATAGGTAAATCACCTGAAAAACCAGCTAGTGGCAAGCTTTTGCTTAGGGTTCCACCAGAGCTTCATGCGGCAGCCTTAGTCAAGGCGCAAGCCGTTGGCAAAAGCCTTAACCAATGGGCTATTGAGGCGTTGAGCCGTGAGGTTAATGTTTGACGGGTGTTTTCACCGTTCACTGCGTATAGCCCAACAAGCCAGCCATGCTTTTTCAAAAAAGCGGCGGGTCACTTTTTTATATTTGGCTAAACTAGCCAATTCTATCCAATAACGTTGGACACAGTAGAGAATATCACTGATGCAAGCCATTAATTTTAATCAAGCCATACAAAACTTTGTCCATTTCATGGATGAAGTGAGCGATAACCACGAACCCCTCATTATCACCCATGAAAACCATAAAGCAGTGGTTTTAATCAGCCTTGAGGACTTTAATGCGTGGCAAGAAACCGAATACCTGACCCGCTCACCTGCCAATGCCAAAGATTTGCTGCAAGCCGTGGAAGACATTGCCCAACGCAGCAATCTGGTCAAACAGGCTTTAATTGAAGAATGATGGTTAGTTTTCGTGAACGGGCATGGCAGGATTACCTTTATTGGCAGGAAACCGATAAGCAAATCCTAAAACGCATTAATGCGCTTATTAAAGACATCCAACGCAGTCCATTTGCAGGGATAGGCAAGCCTGAGCCGCTCAAACATCAGTTTTCCGGCTTTTGGTCGCGCCGGATCAATGACGAACATCGGTTGGTTTACACTTTTGTCGAAACTGAATGGGTTATTGTCCAATGCCGTTACCATTATTGAATGTGTGGTAGCTTGGCAATCCGGTTAGCCGCTTCCATCCTTGGTGGGCTTTCGGTTAAGCTTACTATCTGTCGGTTCGTAATGATCTCCTGACCTCCTTTTTATTTTTAAAGTGTTCCCGTAACTGCACAGGCCTTGCATAAAGTACCGTGTCGATTTTGGCAAATATACGCCGCACCGCTCATAGCTTCCCCTTTATGATGTATTAGGGGATACCCCCCTAAATGTGGCACAAAAGAGCTAAAGCCTCTAAGCCGCTATCATTAGCCAGTTTCCAGACAGAACAAAAACGTTTAGAATTCCAGTATTCAATTATTATAGTGGAGAGTTTGTTGAGTATTCTAACTATTCTCGAATTTCCTGACGAACGTTTGCGCAAAAAGGCGGCGGTTGTCGAGAAAATCGACCAGCAGACCAAGAAATTGGTCGATGATATGCTGGAAACCATGTACGCCGCCAAAGGTGTCGGCTTGGCCGCCACCCAGGTCAATGTCCATAAGCGCGTCATCGTTATGGACATCAGCGACGAAAAAACCGCGCCCATTTGCCTGATTAACCCGCGAATTATTGAAAAAGATGGGGTTAAGGAGTCGGAAGAGGGGTGTTTGTCCGTACCCAGCTTTTATGAAAAGGTGCAACGCGCCGAGCATATTAAGGTTAAAGCCTTAGACCGTGAGGGCCGCGAATTTGAGCTGGAAGCGCGGGAGTTGCTGGCGGTGTGCATCCAACACGAAATGGACCATCTGGAAGGCAAATTGTTCGTCGATTACTTGTCACCGTTAAAACGCCAACGTATCAAAAAGAAACTGGAAAAGCTTCATAAACTGGAAAAAAGTTGAGCATGAACATTATTTTTGCCGGAACGCCTGAGTTTGCCGTGCCTAGCCTGCAAATGCTGCTCGCTTCAGACCATGAAGTTTGCGCCGTCTACACCCAACCTGACCGCCCCGCCGGGCGGGGTCGCCACCTGCAACCTAGCCCCGTCAAGCAAGTGGCGATGGCCGCCAACATCCCGGTCTTGCAGCCGCTAAACTTTAAGGCGGACGCAGACCTGCAACAGCTACGCAGTTTTAACGCCGACCTGATGGTGGTGGTGGCCTATGGCATCATTTTGCCACAAAGCGTCTTGGATGCGCCAAAACTGGGCTGTCTGAACGTCCACGGCTCCCTGTTGCCGCGCTGGCGCGGCGCCGCCCCTATCCAAAGGGCGGTGCTGGCCGGAGACGCACAAACCGGAGTCACCATCATCCAGCTTGTCCTTAAATTGGATGCGGGTGCCATGCTCCATAAAGAAGTCTGCCCGATTGGCGAGGCCGACACCTCCAGCAGCCTTCATGACCGTCTGTCGGGCTTGGGGGCCACCGCGCTGGCCACGGTGCTGGGGCAACTGGAGCAAGGCACGGTGCAAGCCGAACCGCAAGCCGAAGCCTTGGTCACTTACGCCGAAAAACTCGACAAAAGCGAAGCCGTCATTGATTGGGCGCAACCCGCCGAAGCCATCGCCCGCAAAGTGCGCGGCCTGAATGCGTGGCCAGTGGCGCAAACGCTTTACCGTGGTGAAGTGCTGCGCATTTGGCGTGCCGAAGCCTTAGGCAACTCCATCATAGATGCTGGTGCAGCACCGGGCAGGGTCGTAAGTGCCCATAAACATCTGGATGTGCAAACGGGCGATGGCGTGTTACGCTTGCTGGAAATACAATTGCCGGGAGGCAAACGCATGGCTGTTGAGGCCTTTCTCAACGCACACGATGTCAACGGGGCACTACTGGGTTGAGCATTAATACACGCACCATCGCTGCACGGGTACTTGCCGATGTCATGGATAACGGGCATTCGTTAACGGCAAGCCTTGATACTACTTTAACCAACGTCGCGTCCCACCAAGACCGCGCTTTTATCCAAATGCTCTGCTACGGTGTCTGTAGGCACTACCACCAACTGGACGCTATCTTAAACGAACTGGCCGACAAGCCGCTTAAAGACATTGAAATTAAAGCACTGGCCCTGATCGGCCTGTACCAGCTAAAATTCATGCGCGTCAAGCCCCATGCCGCCGTTTCTGAAACCGTTTTCGCCATCCGCAAGAAAACCTGGGCCAAAGGCTTGATTAACGCCTTGCTGAGAACTTACCTGCGCGAAGCCGAACGCTTGGATGCCCATTGCCAGCAACTGGACTCGGCGGCGACCAGCCACCCCGACTGGCTGATCGCCCATATCCGCCACGACTGGCCCCAACAGGCGGCGCAAATACTGGATGCCAACAACCAGCAAGCCCCGATGGCCTTGCGCGTCAACATCCTGAAAATCGATAGCGCGGCGTATTTGCAACAATTGGCAAGCTGCGGCATCGCTGCCAGTGCCTTAGATTTTTGCCCGTCGGCGTTAGTCCTTGACAAAGCGGTGGTGGTGGACGAGTTGCCTGATTTTGCCAATGGGGCGGTGTCCGTGCAAGATACGGCGGCGCAATTGGCGGCGGGGCTGTTGGATTTGCAAGCCGGACAACGGGTGCTGGATGTCTGCGCCGCCCCAGGCGGCAAAACCGCGCATATCCTTGAACAGCAACCGCAGTTGCAATCTGTGACCGCCATCGACATTGATGCCAG
>JACXTQ010000248.1 GCA_016919605.1 Methylovulum sp. | reverse complement strand
GGCTAATGACCTGGATACCTCATAAGAAAAATCCACATGCCCGGGTGTATCAATAAAGTTAAGCTGGTAAGTTTCGCCATCTTTGGCCTTAAAATCCAAGGTCACGCTTTGGGCTTTAATGGTAATGCCACGTTCTTTCTCAATATCCATCGAATCCAGCACTTGTGCCGACATTTCCCGCTCGGTCAGCCCGCCACAAATTTGGATAAAACGGTCTGCCAACGTCGATTTGCCATGATCGATATGCGCAATAATGGAGAAATTTCTGATATGTTTTAAATCCACTGATGTTCTACTGATGAATGAAGTTAGTAAGAGTATCTCGGGTACGAGAGCGGTAAATCACTGTATCGCTTGAATATGACGGGCATTGTAACAGATTCATGCCCAATTAAAGGTGTCGGGCAGCGCTTTCTAACAATTCTGTGGCAAAAACCTTCCGCGCCCCAAAAAACGCACCGCCCAAGCCAAAGCCCGGTACCGGCCTGTCCGCCAGCATAAGAACAGTTAACAATCGCCAGTAGCTGACGATTGTTGGCATAAAAACGGGGCTAAGCTTGATAATCAGCGTGAGCCGTAGACCACAATCGTCTTGCCATGCGCGGTCAACAGCTTCTTATTTTCTAACTCCCGTAAAATGCGTCCGGCCATTTCCCTAGAGCAACCGACCAGCCTGCCGATTTCTTGGCGGGAAATATGCAACTGCACACCGTCAGGATGGGTCATGGCATCCGGTTGCTGGCACAAATCCAACAACGCCCGCGCAATCCGGCCCTCGACATCCATAAACGCCAAATCGGTAAACTTGCGGCTGGTCGTCAACAACCGCTCCGACAATTGCTCACCAATCATATATAACAAATCCGGCGCGTATTCCAACAGCTCATGCCTTAACAAGTGCCTAAAATGCGCATAACCGACCTCGGCAAGATAACTGGAGCAGCGGGTCTTGACCATCACCTTACGCTCTTCCGGGTCTTTAAAAATGCCCACCTCACCCAGAAACTCATTCTTATTGACATAAGCCAGCATCAGCTCCTGCTTGCTGTCAACATCTTCGGCACAGACACTCACCGACCCCTCAATAATATAGTACAACCTGTCACCGCTATCGCCCGGCTTCATAATGACGGCTTTGGAGGGGTAGTGTTTTTTATGGCACAGCTTTAAAAAGGCCGCCAAGGCTTCGGGCCGATATAATTGTAGTGGGTTGTCCAAGGTCATACGCGTCAAATATCCTATATTTTTGGTAGTGTCGCAAAGTGTTATCCTAGAATTTTAGCAAAAAATCAACCTAGGAGCGTTATCAATCTACATTTATATGCTACCCTATGCGTCTTTTTTCGCTAGGGAGAAAAATAATCATGCAAGCAACAATCAAATGGATAGACGGTGTCATGTTTGTCGGCGAGACCGGTAGCGGCCATGCCGTCGTCATTGATGGCCCCCCCGACCACGGTGGCCGCAACATGGGCGTGCGCCCTATGGAGCTGCTGTTGCTAGGCGTTGGCGGTTGCTCATCATTTGATGTCGTGCAGATATTACAAAAAGGCCGCAATAACGTCACCCACTGCGTCACCGAAGTGACCGCCGAACGGGTGGATGCCGTACCCAGCGTGTTTAGCAAAATCCATTTGCATTTTATTGTCACAGGCCATGATCTGAAAGCGGCTACAGTGGAGCGGGCAGTCAAACTGTCAGCCGAAAAATACTGCTCCGCATCCATCATGCTCAGTAAAGCAGTTGAAATCACCCATGATTTTGAAATTATCGAGGTTTAACTATTTTGAACAAATTGCAATTACACGGCTTTAATAACCTGACCAAGTCGCTCAGTTTTAATATCTATGATATTTGCTACGCCCCAGCCGAACAGCAACAGGCCTATATCGAATACATTGATGAAGCCTACAACGCCACCCGCCTGACGCAAATCCTTAAGGATGTCGCCGAAATTATCGGTGCCCAAATCCTTAACATCGCGCACCAAGATTACGACCCGCAAGGGGCCAGCGTCACCATGCTGATCTCCGAAGGCGATGTCACGCCGCCGATGAGCATGAACAGCCAATCGCCAGGCCCTTTGCCCGAAACCGTGCTGGCGCATCTGGACAAAAGCCACATCACCGTCCACACTTATCCAGAAAGCCACCCCGACAACGGCATCAGCACCTTCCGTGCTGACATAGACGTGTCCACCTGTGGCCGCATCTCGCCACTGAAAGCCCTAAACTACCTGATCCACAGCTTTGAGTCCGATGTCGTGACTATGGACTACCGTGTTAGAGGCTTTACCCGCGACATCTCCGGCAAAAAACACTACATCGACCATAATATCACTTCTATCCAAAATTATATTGCCAAAGACACCCAAGAAAGTTACCAGATGATAGATGTCAACGTCTACCACGAAAACATCTTTCACACTAAAATGATGCTCAAGGAAACCGAACTGGAAAATTACTTGTTTGAAAAAGAAAGCAATTTAAGCGGCCCTGAAAAATCAGAAATCCAAAAGAAACTGCAAAAAGAAGTCACCGAGATTTTTTACGGCCACAACTACCGTAAAAAGAAAATCAAAGTCGCCGACTGAAACCGCCTTGCCGGGGCTTCAAGGACGCTGGGCCGCCAAAAACCTGCGGCCCTAGCCCTTGGAGCCACACCAGCACTTTCCAAACGGCCCCCACCGTAAGCCTTGGCTTAATTTTTCAAGCTATTTACCATATCTCTTATCTCCCCGGCGGCACTCCATGCGTGCAAATTCGCTGTCATTAGTAGGCATCATACCGAACAAGTGGTCAAGTTTTTAGTGAAGGGGAGCGCGGGCATCCTGCCCGCCAGTTGCGGTCAAGAGACCCAAGCCCCAAGCCCCAAAAATCGAATACTTGGCCGCTCACAATATAGCTGTTGATAAAAATGGCGGCATGGCAAGGCGTGTCTGTTTAATCACTACCCTTGCATTTCTTGTTTATAATGGGCAACCCGTCCGGCAGGGCTATTAAACCGCCCCCGGTTGGCTTACTCCCGTTCCCCTAATAAAAGACAACCCAATAATGACAGATAAAGATAAGGTTGCCCTAGCCATTTCAGGGGTCATTAAGGCAATGATGGATCGGGTCATGCAAAAAGTCCTCGTAGACGACCCGTTCATTAAGGACATACACCATGCCCATAAGCCATTATATGCCGCCCTTGTGCCTGATGAAATCTTTAAGGGTTCACATTTTGAACGGCGTTTCGTCACTCCGTTTGGTGGTGTTTGGGAAAAGCTCGCGCAAGTGGCCGCCCAAGCAGCCCACGGCCAATGCAGCACAGGCCATCCCATTACCGGCACTGTCAGTGATGAGCGGTTACGGCGCATCCAAGAAGTGCTGAACAAGCTGGAGCATCGCCAAAAAGGCCAAGACAAAACCACACCCAACTGGCAAGAGGAATTGGCCTATATCCTTGCCGGACAAGGCAAACCTATTCCTGTGACGGTTGTCTGCGACCTGTATATCCATAACCTGGACACAGGCAACTGTTATGCCTTTGAGCTAAAAGGCCCTTTACCCAATAGTGACCAAACCAAGGTGAGCAAGGAAAAGATGTTCAAACTATTGAGCATGGACACCCAGCCCGTGACAGGCGCTTATTATGCGCTGCCTTATAACCCTTACGGTGCTGACAAACAAGATTACCAATGGACGTTCCCCATGCGTTGGTTCAATATGCGCTCCGACCCCTGCGTGTTGATAGGTGATGAGTTTTGGGATTTTATTGGCGGCAGCGGCACTTACAGTCTATTTGTCAATGAAATCAACCAACTCGGTAAAAACTATCGGGACAGGATTTACCGCGAATTTTTAGGCATAGAACCACCCTCCACTGCGGAAAATTTTCTGCTCAAATAAACAGTTACTTAATGACCATAACCCCAAAACCTTTTACCTTTATTGACTTGTTTTCAGGAATCGGCGGTTTCCGCTTGGCCTTAAGCAACTTAGGCGGACATTGCGTTGGTTTCAGCGAAATAAACACGGATGCCATTAACGCCTATTGCGGCAACTTTAACGAAGCCGCCAGCTTGAACCTAGGCAATGTCACCGACATTAAAAGTCTGCCCAGCCATGATATTTTAACGGCAGGGGTGCCTTGCCAGAGCTGGTCTATCGCCGGCAAAAACTTAGGCTTTGATGATGACCGTGGGCAGCTTTGGAATGACACTTTGTATCTGCTTAACCAAGCCCGCCCTAAAGCCTTTATTTTTGAGAACGTGAAAGGCTTGGCTGACCCCAGAAACCATGATGCCCTCGCCTATATTTTGGCAAGGATCGGTAAAGCGGGCTATTTTGCCCGGCATTTTGTCTTAAACTCATCAGATTACGGAGTACCCCAAGATCGGGTCAGGGTCTACATTATCGGTTTTTTGGATGCAACGTATTTGCGCAAATTCCGCTTACCGCAGCCACAAAAAAGCACGTTAACATTGCGGGATGTCCTGCAAGATTGCCAAGCGGCAGCACCCGAACAAACCAATGCCGGAGAAACGGCGGATATTTTTGGCGACCTGATACCCGATAAAAAACGCTACCGCAAAACCAACGGCATGAATGACTTTTTCTTGTTCAATGACATCCGTAACGGCCCTACTACCATCCATTCCTGGGATTTGCTGGCCACCACCGCCAGACAACAACATATCTGTTATTTGTTGTTAAAAAACCGCCGCAAAAAGACCTATGGCAGGTTGGATGGCAATCCCTTGTCACTCGCCCATTTCCAGCAACTGGACGATACTATCCAAGCACAAGAATTGGCGGAGTTGGTGGCCTTGGGCATTTTTAAAACCGTTGCCTACACTTACGCCGTCCAAGCCCACCAGCTTCCCTTAAACGAGGGCGAGCAGTTGGTATTGCAGCGGGTGTCCACCGGAGAAATCACTTTAGATGCGCTGAAAGAATGCCGCGAATTGAAAAAAGCTCGGATTCCGTTTGAAAAAGTGCTGGCTGATCTAGTTGCCAAACAAGTACTGGCCTGTACTGAAATCAGGTATGAATTCAGGTACACCAAAATCAGCACAGGTATCGAAGGGGTCAACCGGATATTTTTGCCCAAATCCGAGGCCTTCCCCACCTTAGTGGCCAGTGACAGCAATGATTTTGTCGCCCTAAAAGATGTGGTGGCGGACAACGACCACGACTATAAGCAAGCGTTTTTGGAGCAGGTTTTCCATAAAAACCTGTATAGGAAAATAGCCAAGGAAGAAGCCTGTCTGATTCAAGGCTTCCCAAAAGGGTTTGCATTGCCAGAATCACGCAGCCGCTGGATGAAGCTGATTGGTAACAGCGTTTCCGTTCCCGTCATCCAACTATTGGGGCAAGCGATTCTGGCGACTGGCTGTGTGGGTCGCGCATCGGCCTATTGCCAGCCTATGGCTGCTATGGAAATGGAATAGACTGAATTTTTAAGGTTAAAAGCGTTCAAAACGCATATAAAGCCTAACGATTAAAAATCAATTTACCCATAGCGGACAGAATGTCAGCGTCTAAAAATCCCTCAGCGGCATATCCAGGCGTGCAAATTCGCCGTCATCAGTGGGCATACTAAGCAGGTGGTCGATAAAGGAAGGGGCTTGGAACGCTTCAAGGCGTTGGAACTTTTCAAATTCTTCAACCGACACCACAACTGCCGAAGGCACACCACGGCGGTTAATCACCTGCGCCTTACCCTGTTGTGCGCCATCAACCACGGCACTGAATTTATTTTTAGCGTCTTGTAATGACCATTGCTGGGTTTGCATATACACCTCTTTATCTAGCCAGTTAATCTGGCTGAATTATAACGGAGTTTGGTTTAGAGGACTCCAAGGTAGCATTGAAAATTTGGCGACAAAAAACATATTAGCAAGCTTATGCGCGTTAAAAAATCAGGAAACCCTCAAAAACAAGCCTCCCGCAATAGTTATAGTGTAATCCTTAACAGACCTTAACAAGGACAAGTCCATGATCTTCTCTATAAAAGCCCTCCAAAAACACGATAAAACACGCATCTAAGGTGGCAAGGTTATCTTTGACCGATGAATTGGCAGCCCCGAAAGTCTATAGACATTAATAAAGCGGATCTCATAGCTGATGTTCATAGGCGAGTGAAATTGAAGCCCCTACGCTATGCTGGAAAAAAAAACGAATATAGCGCATCATTACACCTATTTATGCTAACACCGCCGATAACAATAGCTAATCCGGCCTATTCTTTGTCTTTATGCCATGAGTCGTAATCCCCTTTTAACCGATGTCTACCAAAAACTTGACTTAATGTCAGGGCGTTTGCTTGACGCTTGCCGTCTGCCTACTACATCAGATGAAGAAGGGGCTTGGTTAAACAACGGTGATTGGCTGGAACTTGCCGATAAAATCGGTGCAGAAAAAATATTTTTTGTTAAAGACGAGCCGGTTATTGTTTTCCAACAATTAGACACCTTACCTTCGGATGATGAGTTAACAAACATTATCCGTAAAGCTTGGTGTATGTCCCGACCACAACGACTATTTCTTGCCTTACCTACAGAATTGCGCGTTTATGATTTAACTTGCCTACCCGTTAATGAAACCAGCCAGCAATTAAAAAGCCCTCTTGCGACGGTGAACAATGCTGTCGATATTTTAGAAAAACTCCAAGCTTACCGCCGTGAACAATTGGAATCAGGGAATTTACGGCCAGAAAAACGCTTTGGTCAACGCGCCGATAAGCAACTTATCCAAGACTTAAAATATGTCAGAAAAGCCTTGGAAGAGGCAGGCTTAAAATTAGAGTACGCCCATGCCCTAATTAGCCGCGCTATTTTTATCCGTTATCTTGAAGACAGAAAGATATTAACAAAAGACTATTTTGAAGGTGTTGCGGGAAAGGAGAATCACGATAACAGGCACGCCTTATTAAGAACAGAGCTGGAAAAATCGGCTGTTATTGCTGAGGATAAAGATTATTTTTTTTATCGGGTATTACAAGACAAGGCGTTTACTTATGCCCTGTTTGATAAATTATCCGAAGATTTTAATGGTGATTTGTTTCCCAGAGACGATCAGGAAAAAGAACATGTTAAACAAAGCCATCTTGATTTATTAAGAGGTTTTTTATTGGGTGACAGTGGAAAACAACAAAAAATATTTTTTTGGCTGTATGATTTTGAAATTGTCCCCATTGAATTAATCAGCCATATTTACGAAGAGTTCTACCATACCACCAAAGCGGAAGACAGTAAGGGTACGGGTTCTCATTATACACCCAGCGCGTTAGCCGAATTTGTACTGTCAGAAGTTCTCACCCATAAGCGCTTACAAACCAACCCCACTGTACTTGACCCCGCTTGCGGTTCGGGAATTTTTTTAGTGGAAGCGTTCCGCCGTATCGTGCGCTTTAAAATGCAGCAAGCGGGAAGACCTCTTAGTGCCTTGGAATTAAGGGCGATTTTACGCGACCAAATCAGGGGCATTGAACTTAATAAAAATGCCGTGGATATTAGTGCCTTTAGCCTGTATCTAGCCCTTTTACATTATCAAGAACCTAGGGATATTCTAGCACAAATTAAAGAAGGTGCACCCAGTGATAAGCCGCTACCGCATCTGATTTATAACAGGAATAAAGAAAGAGTGGAGGATTATTATAATATCCTTTTTTGTTGTAATGCGTTTGATCCATTAAGCGGAGAACTTACATTAGCATGGTCGAAAGAGTCGAAAGAATGGTTGTATGGCTTTATAAAATATGATGCGCTCTATGAAATGGGATTGCCTATTAAGTTTGGTTCTATTGATATTGTTGTAGGAAATCCTCCATGGGGATTTGTTAGTAAAAATACCAGCGATAATATTAGAAAATCCCAAGATCAAGTGGAAGAGTGGTGTAAGATATGCGATTGGACGATAGGTGATAAAGAATTATCCCAAGCGTTTATTGCCCGCAGTTTAAGTTTTTTGAAAGAAGACACAGGAGAGGCCGCATTATTGGTTTCAACAGGTGTATTTTTAAAACGCCATAAAAACAGCCAATTATTCCGCACCAAATGGCTGACACAAACAACAATAAAAAAAGTTGTTAATTTTTCTCATGTTAGACACGCCTTTTTTAGCGCAATTTCCCCTTTTGCCTTTGTGCATTACCAAAATAAACCAGCCAGTTTTTCGCATAGGGTTCAGCATTGGTCAGCCAAAAAAACCGAAAACAGCACCAATAACCAGGCCGTTGTTTTATCGGCTTCTGATATTCGGCAAATTAAGCAAAGTGATTTACTGGCTAATGAATCGCTTTGGAAAACCTATTGGTGGGGCGGGCATCGTGATGCGGCTTTACTTAATATCTTGAAATTAGAAAAGCCTTTAAGCGATTTTGCAGATAAGAATGATAAGGGTTTGCCAATTATAGGACGAGGATTTGAATCTGCTAGTGGAAAAACCCAACCCCAATGGCTAAAAGACTATAAAGAATTGCCTATAAAATACTTCAATAGATATATAGCAATAAATAACCTATATTTAGTAAATATTCCCTCAACAATTCATAGATTTGGTAATCGCGCATTATATGAAGGCTGGCGATTACTGGTTAAGCGTGGAATAACTGAAAAAAAAGGGACAAACGGGCGTATAGAGGCGCGCCTAGAAAACAATAGCTTTTGTTTTCGTCATTCAATACATGGTGTAAAGCTCAATAACTTAACCGATTGGCAACGTAAGGTGATAACGGCTATTTTTTGGTCGTCTTTAAGCAGATATTATTTCTTTATGACCTCCGGCTCATGGGGAATGTGGCATCATGAATTACAGCTTGCCGAGATTGAAAACTTTCCTGTCTGCTTGCCTAAAGATAAAAATTTACAAGAAAAAATAGTCGGAATTGTCGATAATTTGCGAAACAGAGATGACGAGTTGTTAGATGGCCGTGATGAAATTGTCATGCTGGAAAAACAATTGGATAAAGCTATTTTTGAGATTTACGGGCTTAGCGAAGCAGAGCAAGACTTGGTTTTGGATATGTGCGAAACAGGCTTGGAGTTTTTCTATCAAGCCAATAACAGCGAGGCTGCCAAGACCATTGACAGCACAGCCCGACAAGGCTTAATGCAGGATTTACCGCAAAACCGTAGCCAAGAACAAGGCTTGCAAGGTTATTTATACGCCTTTCTGGATGCTTGGAATGCGGAACTGGAACCGGAAGGCGAGTTTAATTGGACGGTTATCAATCTCCCGAATAATCCTATGTTAGCGGTTATTTTCAGCACCCAAAATAAAGGCGAACCGCTACGTTCGTTGCCGGACACCACCCAGGCAGATTGGGATGCGGTTTTGGCGCGGTGCGGGATGGCGTTAAAGTGCCGCGTCAGCCGTAATATTTATATTGAAGGTATGGTGAGGTCTGTCAGCGATACCGAAATCATTATTATTAAGCGTAATGAGCGTAGGTTGTGGACGCGGACAGCCGCACGAGAAGATGCGGAAGCGACATTGGCGCAAGCCATCCGATTACAAGAACAAGCATAGGAAAGGTAAATGATACTAAGTAAGCCGCGTAATCGGATGGTGGAAGGAATTGAGCACAGCTTGGCTTTATTACGCAGCGAAACAGGTATTAATAGGATAAATACTGAGTTTGCAAATAACAAATATAATAGAAATGTAGAAAATAGAATTAACCGGGCATTCTTATTTTGTTTGCGTGATATTTTTCAACAATATAACATTATTCCAGTACAAGAGTTGCCCATTCAGCCTAAAACAGATATGCCCTATAGTTCCTCAGAAGAAAAAAAGCCCGATTTTTCGTTAGAGCTAAATGACGATTTACATGAGGGCGTATATTTCCATATCGAATGTAAACGCTTAGGCTCACCAACTAGCAGTACTTGGATTTATAACGAGGAATATGTTAAAAATGGCATCCGCCGATTTACCACGGATGAATTTTGTTATGGCTCTGATACGGCAATGGGCGCAATGGTCGGTTATATTGAAAACATGGATTTCGAGAGCATTTTAACGGAAGTCAATGCCGGGATTGCCGCACACTTAAAAATAGACACATTAGCCAAGCATTCCGCCGATTGGCAAGAAAAATCAACAACTCGCCTGAGTCATGCTTTTGACCGCCCTTTTGAAAAATCCCCCTTTACATTACATCATCTTTGGCTAGATTTAAGGGATTGCTATCCGCGAAAATCGGCAACACCTAAATCCCTTTAATGTGTTGCCCCCCTTTCCTCGTCCCGCGTACTACGGGGAACGAGGAAATAACCACTAACAAACCCCCAACTGCTCCCTTATCTTCTCACTATCCGGCATATTCTGCACATTCCAGCGTATGACGGTCAGGCCAGCGGCTTTGATGGCCCGGTCTTTTTTTTCATCAGCCTGTTGCCTTTTTTCACTCTTATGGCTGTTGTCGTCCAGTTCTATTACGGCGACAATGCGTGAATCTTTGTTGCAGATTAAAAAATCTGCGCTCATCCGGTTGATTTTGTTGTTCCACTCGTGGAATGGATAGCCTTGTTTAACGCCCAAAAATCGGGATAGCTGGACTTGTGCCAAGACAATGTGGTCGGGTAAGGCTGCGGTTAGCCGGTAATACAGCGCTTGCTCCGGTTTCGACATGACTTTTTTGGCGTAGTACGGCAGGCTATCCTCTACCACGCTTTGTTTGCCCGCCCTTTTGTTGAGTATCAGGGTAACGATAATGCCTATCAGTAGGACAACGCCGACAGCGTATTCAGGTCTCATAATGCGCCTCTTAGGTTATTAAAAATGTCCGTTTTAAATTTCAATAAAATCCGCAGGAATTTTACTGGATTAGTGGTGTTAAATCTAACTGCCGCACATTTTTTGTCATTGTGCGGGCTGGTTCCCTTATGACGGCTGGCACTTTTAGGCGTTTGGATAAGCGCGAATAGGCGCATAGGCCAAAAAATGCTAGGATTCTCTGGACGCTTTAGTAGGCGGATTGGCTTTTAAGTCGCCGTTAAAAGCTTGGCTGTGCCTGGGCGGCTGTGGTAACTTGGCTGTAGATTGGTTTAAGACGCTATATAATGGCGGTTTGGTCGGCTGTTTGGGGGTTGGCTGGGTTATTTCCCGGCACGGCATCCTTAATGTATGGCTGACAATCTCCCTTTCCCCCTTCCCTACTTCATGAGAATTTTAGGTATAGACCCCGGCTCCAGGCTGACGGGTTACGGTATTATTGAGCAGGGCCCGCGTGGCTACCGTTATGTGGCCAGCGGGTGTATCCGTATTAATGTGGATTATTTTCCTGACCGTCTGAAGCTGATTTTTGATGGTATCCGCCAGATTACTGAGCAGTACCAGCCGGAGCAGATGGCTATTGAGCAGGTGTTTATGCACAAAAATGCCGATTCCGCGTTAAAATTAGGCCAAGCGCGGGGGGCGGCGATTTGTGCGGTGCAAAGTGTGGGCTTGCCGGTGTTTGAGTATGCGGCGCGGCAGGTGAAGCAGGCGATTGCCGGTAAAGGCAGCGCCGATAAGTTGCAGGTGCAGCACATGGTGAAAATATTGCTTAATATTCAGGGCGAGTTGCAGATTGATGCCAGTGACGCGCTGGGTATCAGTCTGTGCCATGCCCATTATCAACAGACGGCTGACCGTTTACAGCAGGGTTATCGATGATCGGTTTTTTACGCGGCAAGTTGGTGCATAAGGCGCCGCCGTTATTGCTTTTGGATGTGCAGGGGGTCGGTTATGAGATCGAGGCCCCGATGACGACGTTTTATGATCTGCCGCTGGTCGGGGTGGAGGTCACGCTGCATACGCATTTGGTGATCCGCGAGGATGCGCACAGTCTGTTCGGTTTTTTAAAAGAGGCTGACCGGGCGTTGTTTCGGACGTTGATACGGGTTAATGGTGTCGGTCCAAAACTGGCGTTGACGATTTTGTCGGGGCAAAGTGCGGAGGAGTTCCAGCGCTGTATCCAAGATAATGATACGCAAGCGCTGGTGCGCTTACCGGGGGTCGGTAAAAAAACCGCCGAGCGTTTGGTGATAGAGCTGCGTGACCGTTTGCCGGCATTGGGCGATACCAGTGCCACCAGCCCTGTCAGTGCGTCCACTACGCCTATGGTCGCCCACCCTAAGCAGGAGGCTATCAGTGCCCTGTGCTCGTTAGGCTACAAGCCCGCCGATGCCAGCAGGATGGTGCAGTCGGTCAATGCCGAGGGCAAAAGTTGTGAGGATATTATCCGCCTCGCCTTACAAGGGACGCTGAAATGATCGAAAGTGACCGCGTCATCACCGCCCATAGCCATTTGGATGAGGAGCGCCAAGACCGCGCTATCCGCCCGAAACGTCTGGCCGAGTATGTCGGGCAAAAGGAGTTGTGTGCGCAAATGGAGATTTTTATCCAAGCGGCAACGGCGCGTAAGGAGGCGTTGGATCATGTACTGATTTTTGGTCCGCCGGGTCTTGGCAAAACTACCTTGGCGAACATTATTGCGGCGGAGATGTGCGTCAAAATCCGCCAGACTTCGGGGCCGGTGTTGGAAAAAGCCGGTGATTTGGCGGCGTTGCTGACCAACCTTGAAGCCCATGACGTGCTGTTTATTGATGAGATTCACCGCCTCAGTCCGGCGGTGGAAGAAATTTTGTATCCGGCAATGGAAGACTATCAATTAGATTTGATGATCGGTGAAGGCCCTGCCGCCCGTTCCATCAAGCTTGATTTGCTGCCGTTCACGCTGGTGGGCGCGACTACCCGCGCGGGGCTGTTGACTTCGCCCTTGCGTGACCGTTTCGGCATTGTGCAACGGCTGGAGTTTTACACCTTGGATGAGCTGACCAGCATTATTTTGCGCTCGGCTAAGGTGTTGGGCATCAGCATGGAAAGCCAAGGCGCGTTTGAAGTCGCCCGCCGTTCACGCGGTACGCCGCGTATCGCCAACCGCCTGTTGCGGCGGGTGCGTGATTATGCCGAAGTCAAAAGCAACGGCATCATCACCGAACCGGTCGCTATGCAAGCCTTGGATATGCTAAAAGTGGACAGCAACGGCTTCGATGCGCTGGACCGCAAATTATTGCTGACCATGATCGAAAATTTTTCCGGTGGCCCGGTCGGTTTGGATACGATTGCCGCCGCCATCAGTGAAGAGCGCGGCACTATTGAAGATGTGTTGGAGCCGTATTTGATGCAGCAAGGCTTTCTCATGCGTACCCCGCGTGGGCGGGTCGTCACCCAACACGCCTATACCCATTTTGGCTTGCCCGTGCCTAAAGCCTTGGGCGTTTCGGTGGATTTGTTTGATTGATTGCCCCCCTAAAGCGGCGGCTGGCTCTCACCCACGGCCATAACTTCCACCGTATCCCCCACGCTCAAAACACCCAGCCCATCATGCAGGGCGTTTTGTCCAAAATAGACTTTATTTTGCCATTTACGGGTGCGGTTTAGGGTGGCCAACGGCTCTTTGCCGGTTTGGGCCGTGTCAGGGTCAATGGTGGGGATAGAACAGCGGGAGCAAGGTTTTGGCAGCCTAAAGCCGATGTCGCCAATGCGGATATGCCGCCACATATCTTCGGCGTAGCCCCCGCAACCTTGCACCACCAGATTAGGGCGGAACCGTGCCATGCCCATAGACAGGTTCATGGCGGCGTTTAGGGCGGCCAAGGAGGCTTCTGAGACCAGTAGGAAAGGGAAACCATCGGAGAAACCCGTGCGGTCGCCCTGTTGCGCGTAACGGGGG
>JACXTQ010000247.1 GCA_016919605.1 Methylovulum sp. | reverse complement strand
GTAAGTCGCCACCCTCACCACCCGTCAGGGCGATCACCGCCATACCCTTGTGCCGCGCCGCTTTGGCGGCCTTAATGATGTTGGGGCTTTTGCCGGAGGTGGAAATGGCAACCAAACAGTCTTGGGGATTTGCCAAGGCTTCGACTTGGCGGGCAAACACGCTCTCAAAACCGACATCGTTGCTGTGCGCGGTCAGAATGGAGGAATCGGTCGTCAGGGCCAGGGCAGCCAAGCCCGGGCGGTCTTTTTCATAACGCACGACCAATTCGGCGGCGATATGCTGGCAATCGGCGGCGCTGCCACCATTACCGCAAAGCAGGATTTTACCGCCCTGACGCAAGGTGTCGGCCAACAGCCCGCCTGCGACGGTGATGTCTTCATGGCAGGCGGCCAGTCGGGCCATCATGGCTTGGTGTTGCTCAAGTTCAGCTATAAAGGTTTGCAAAAAAACTCCTTAGGTTAGGGATTTCGGTGTGTACTGACTAAGCCGGTTATACCCTCAGAGGGCCTTAACCATTATTGCTCTCTCAAGCGTTTATAAGCGTTTATCAGGCCATTGGTGGAGCTGTCATGACTACTGATGACCTCATCGTTTTGCAGTTCCGGCAAAATGGCTTTGGCTAAGACTTTACCCAATTCCACGCCCATTTGGTCAAAAGAATTGATGTTCCAAATCACGCCTTGGACAAAAATTTTATGTTCGTAAAACGCCAATAACGCACCTAAGGTTTTCGGAGTCATTTTTTTGCACAAGAACGAATTGGAAGGCTTGTTGCCGTCAAACACTTTCGATGCCACCAATACAGCGTCTTCACATTGGGCGGGAGTCAACTCCTGTTTGACTTCTTCAAGGGTTTTGCCACGCATAAGCGCTTCCGGTTGCGCCAAAAAGTTAGACACCAAAATGTCATGATGTTCCGGCAAATGATAATGGCTGTTGGCGGCGACCAAAAAATCACACGGTATCAGCTTAGTGCCTTGGTGGATAAGCTGGAAAAACGCATGTTGGCCGTTGGTGCCAGGTTGCCCCCAAATAATCGGGCCGGTGCTGTAATCAACCCTATCGCCCGCCATTGTGGTGCTTTTGCCATTGCTTTCCATATCACCTTGTTGAAAATAATCGGCAAAATAGCGCATGGACTGGTCATAAGGTAATAAGGCGTGGGAGTCGGCATCAAAAAAATTGTTATACCAAACACCTAACAAGGCCATGATGACCGGAATGTTACGTTCAAACGGGGTGGTGCGAAAGTGTTCGTCAACTTCGTAGGCCCCTTCCAGCAAGGCCTCAAAATTGTCCATGCCAATGTACAGGGCAATCGATAGGCCCACCGCTGACCAAAGCGAAAAACGCCCGCCCACCCAATCCCAAAACTCAAACATATTGTCGGTGTCTATGCCGAACGCCGCGACATTTTCCGCATGGGTCGAAATCGCCACAAAATGCTTGGCTACGGCACTAGGCTCTTGGGCGGTTGCCAAAAACCAGTTTTTTGCCGATTTAGCGTTCATCATAGTCTCTTGAGTAGAAAATATTTTTGAGGCAATGATGAATAAAGTGGTTTCAGGATTAAGCGGTTTCAGTTTCTCAACAATATCGGTTTGGTCGATATTGGAAACATAATGGACTTTTAACGCGCCAGAACTATACGGGGTCAACGTCATCGAAACCATTTTCGGCCCCAAGCCGGAACCGCCAATGCCGATATTGACCACATCGGTGATAGTTTTGCCGGTATAGCCCCGCCACTCGCCTGAGCGCACCTTATCACAAAAGACGCGCATTTTTGCCAAGACGCGGTTGACTTCGGGCATCACATCTTGGCCATCGACATAAACAGGGGTGTTGCCTCGATTGCGCAAAGCAGTATGCAGCACGGCCCGATGCTCGGTGGTGTTGATGGCTTCACCGGAGAACATCGCATTGATTTTGGCTTCCAAGCCTTGGTGCTTGGCCAACCCTATCAACAGCGGCAAGGTTTCGTCATCAATGCGGTTTTTTGAATAGTCAAAAAGAATGTCATTGAACGTCAGCGAGAACTTGGCATGACGCTGGGGATCTTGTGCAAAAGCATCGCGCAGGGCAAAATTTTGGATATGATGGTAATGGTCTTGTAATGCAGACCAAGCTTTTGAGGTAGTCAATGATGACATGTGCTGGAGGCTCCGTTTAAATGATAATGGCTTAAGTCTACGAAAAGGCGGAAAGTATAGCAATATAAGGACAATAGTATGACAATTTGCATATACCTTATTTAATGGTAAGCTTGCAGTATCAAAGCCTTTATTTACAAGCCTTGATATGCTAGAGTTGGCAATTGCTACCGGACAATAATACAACAAGTAGGGTTATTCCGGTCAGTCCACACAGTAAAGATTAATGAATGTTTATATAATAATTACTATTTATCGAGACGGGAAGGTATTATGAGCACCGCACACATTTTAAAAAAAGGTTGTTTGGCACTATTAGGTTTGGTTTTTTCGGCTTCAGTATGGGCGCACGGTGGGGCGGCGGGTACGGATACCGACCAATGTAAGTTTGAATTGGAGCCTTCGCACTGGATACATTATACCGCTTACCAGCCTGCGGCCTATTCCGCCGAAGAGTTTTGCGGCAACCTGCCCGGCATCAACACCCGTACCCAATTGGTGTTTGACTATCAGGACATGCGCTACAGAAACATGACCGTTGAGTTTGAAGTGACCAAAGAACCTGAAGGCACCCGCGTGTTCTTCCTGCCTGCCGCCAAACACAAAGCCGGCACCGTTAACCTTGACCTGCCCAATGGCGTACCTGACGCGGGCAAATACCTGATCCATATCACCCTAGTCCCCGACCAAGGCGAACGCTTAGATGCGCACATGGGCTTTAAAGCCGGTTCAGGTAAGGCGATGGACAAAAACAACATCTTATTATACGTCTTTTTTGCCTTTGCTGGCTTGTATGTGTTCTATCTGTCACATGCCGGCTTTAAAAACAAAGTTGATGAAGTATTAGGAAAAATCAAAAAAGTCTAAGGCTTTAAGTAAAGTTTGACCGGGTTTGGGCTGTCAGGTGTTGGGCAAGCGGTTATAATGCCCGTCATCTGACTGATTTTCAATCAAAAAGGAGACAAAGAATGGTGAAGTTTTTAGCGGCGGGTGCGCTGGCAGTCCTGTTTTCCACATCGGCCCTCGCCGTGGACTATCAAGAACATGACGGCATGCTCATGAATCACGGTGACGGCCATCTGATGGATATGGCAGGTGGTATGGTCATGGGCCAAAACACCGACACCTTGCCCGGCGGCTGCGACAGCATCTCTGAGACCAGAGAAATTACCGTCCATGCCGGACACAAGTACGCCGAAAAATTTCCCGGTCGGATGTTCGCTTTTGATACCCAAGAATTCAACTTCAAACCCTGCACCAAGCTAACCGTACATTTTGTCAATGAAGACAAAATCCGCCACCAATGGATGATGCACGGGTTGCCCAAATACTTATACCCTAAGGGCATGTTCCATCTGGAAATTTCCGGCCCGGCCAAAATTTCCGGCACGTTGATTTTGCCCCCTGGCGACAAAACCTATCTGGTGCATTGCGATATTGCCCAGCACATGGAAAAGGGCATGAAGGCCCAGCTGAAAGTGGGCAAAGGTGACGGCGACCTGCCCAGCATCCCTGGAGTCACCGCCAACGCGTTTGCCGATGATTACAAGGCCACCTTGCCCGAATTGCTGGCCACCGCCGCCGCAGAAGAGAAAAAAGCTGCCGAAGCCCCCGTGGTCGTTATCGATCCTAATAAACCCGCCACTGCCGCAACACCTGTGCAGCCAGAAGGTTTTGTTTCGGGCATGACCGTGATTGGCTTGGCGTTAGGCTTAGTGTTAGCACCCTATTTGGCGCGTAAATTTAAAGGCATGAGCCTCTCAGAAATTGTCGCCACTATTTTTGAAGGTATTAGCATAGCCATTGACTGGCTGGTCAAACGGATTTCGGCCTTATTAAAATTAGTGATGGGCGATAAAAACAAAATATTGCCAAAAACCTAAGCCAACCCATTAAAAATCTCCCCGTGCCTAAAAACACGGGGTTTTTTTTGGGTAACGGCTTACTGCCAAAAAATCAAGGCCCTATCGTTCCCACGCCGGAGCGTCACTGCCATTAAATTAAGTTTTTTTGTATTTATTATCAAAAAGATACGGTTGTAGTAGGTCGGGTTAGCGATAGCGTAACCCGACGTGTGCCGTTCGGATAAAGTCGGGTTACGCTATCGCTAACCCGACCTACATCGTATTTTTCAATACAATATATTGATTATTAATATAAATACCTTAACTTAATGGCAGTGGAGTAATGGCCAGAGAACATAAAGAAGGCCACTGGCCTAGCTTTAGGACAGGACACCTAACCCCATGCAAGACATCAGCGGATTATCAGGGCTGTTTATCAGCGCTTTTATTTCCTCCACCATCGCCCCCGGTGGCTCGGAAGTGGTATTGGCTTATCTGGTCAACCAAGGCCATTATCCCATCGGCCAATTGCTGATAGTGGCGACAGTCGGCAACACCTTGGGCGCCATGACAACGTGGGGCTTGGGTGCCTTGGCCGCCAAAAAATTCCCTATCGCCTCATTGTTGCCTAAAAACAAACAAAAAGCCTTGGCTTTAGTGCAAAAAACCGGCCTATGGACACTGCTATTTTCATGGCTACCCGTCATCGGCGATGCCCTATGCTTTGCAGGCGGTTGGCTAAAGCTGGCGTTTTGGCCAGCCAGCCTGCTAATTATGCTAGGCAAATTAGGCCGTTACGCGGCGGTTGCGTGGCTATTTAATTAACCCATAAAAAAATCGCCCATTCAAAACCGGACCGATTGAACCCTCTATGGCCGCTGTGGAATATACCGCACAGTTGGCCTATAAACGGCTTAAGCGGTCTGGTTAGGTGGGAAGTAAAAAACATCAGACAGAGGTATTTTGTGCTACGGCATTTTCCCGAACCCAACTTAGTTTATAGCCATAAAAAAAGAGATTATTTTATCGCCGCCTTCACCTTTTTCTGCGTGGCGGTATGCTTGTTAAGCGATGCCCATGCCGATATGGCCAAGCAAAACGCCTTAGGCGTGTGTGGCTGGGTGTTTTTGATCGGACTGTTGTTAGGTGAAGCGAAAGATGTCCGCGTACAAGTGCTGATTGCCGTACTATTCGCCACCATTGGCGAGCATTTTGCCTCGCCCTATATGGGCGGCTACACTTACCGCTTTAGCAATGTTCCGGCTTATGTTCCGCCCGGACATGGCATGGTTTACTTGACCGCCGTCGCCCTAGCCCGTTCCGGCTTGTTTTTAACCTACGCCCGACAAATCGCCACGTTTGTGGTCGCCGTCTGTGGCTTATGGTCATTATGGGGTATTAGCGGCATACCCGCTCAAGGTGACTATGTCGGCGCGTTGCTGTTTGTGGTGTTTTTGGCCTACTTATTCAAAGGCCGCTCGCCCATGGTGTATTTGGCGGCGTTTTTTATCACTACATGGCTGGAATTGATTGGCACCGCCGCTGGTACATGGACATGGGCGGCGATTGATCCGGTTTTGCATTTGCCACAAGGCAACCCGCCTAGCGGGGTCGCC
This sequence comes from Methylovulum sp., assembly GCA_016919605.1. Classification (GTDB taxonomy): domain Bacteria; phylum Pseudomonadota; class Gammaproteobacteria; order Methylococcales; family Methylomonadaceae; genus Methylovulum. The sequence goes on along the minus strand of JACXTQ010000247.1, from coordinate 14,952 downwards.
GCCTGGTATTGCCTCGTGGATGCGGTCGCCATTGGCGGTGCACCACAGGTCATGGCCCTAGCAGGCCGCACACGCGATTATCTCAAAGTACAAAAAGCCCGAAAAAATGCTTATCAAGGGGCGGGTAACGAGTGACTTGCCCTTAAATTTATCATCAATAACCCGAGGAAATGGTATGAAACGTCGTGATTTTATCCAATTAAGCGCAGTCAGTTTGGCAACCGGCCTGGTTGCCCCCGTAATAAGCCAAGCCGAAAGCCTGCCGTCCGCTAGCCAAACCGCCGATATTTACTATACTAAAGACTCGGCAGGCCGCTGGAGCGGTAAGGTGGCCACCCATTTACCCGTTATCGAAACCAGCAAAGCCGATGGCAAAGTCACCGTCAAAGTGACCACGCCGCATGAAATGAAAGGCTATGAACACTACATCGTCAAACATGTATTATTGGACAAAGACCATAAGTTTATCGCCGAAAAAATGTTTAACCCCTTAGAAGACAAAGCCCCTGTATCCAGCTTTACTCTGGATAATTACAGTGGTACTTTATACGCGCTAAGTATGTGCAACAAGCACGACCTTTGGTTGGCTTCCGCCGAACTGTAAAGGCGTTACGCCCTGCCAAGGCCCTTAAGGCCTTGGCAGAGTTAAATTTCCGGCGGCTTGCAAGCGTTAGCGGTATAAAAATCCCCCTTACATTCTGTACAGCATTCTGGAGAAGCTATGCCCTTTTTAGGTATCGGTGTCCACGTCATGGTCGCCTTATTTTTCGCCATCCACGCCCTGCGTACCGGACAGCCCATGTATTGGCTGTTTATCTTGTTCTCGTTCCCACTGCTCGGCAGTATCGCCTACTTCGCCGTCATTTACCTACCTAACTCGCGCCTTGAATACGGGGCCAAAAAAGCGGTCGCCGTCGCCGCGAAAGCGCTAGACCCCACCCGCGAACTGCGGGAAGCACAAGCCGCTTTTGATTACACCCCAACCGTACAGCACCAAATGCGCTTTGCCGCCGCATTACTGGAATTAGGCCGCGCCGAAGAAGCCGCCGACAATTACGAAGCTTGCCTAAAAGGCCCGTTCCTCACCGATTCCGTCATCCGCTTTGGGGCGGCCCGTGCGTTTGTCGAATGCGGGCGTTATGTCCAAGCCATCGGCCATTTGACCGCCATCCGTGAAACCGACCCTGAGTTCCGCAGCGAACAACTGGCGATTTTATTGGCCCGCGCTTACGCCGGAGCCGGAGACAACACCGCCGCCAGCAATGAATTTGCCAACGCCCTCGCCCAATTTGGCAGCTTTGAGACCCGCGTCCACTATGCCATCTGGGCCATCCGCAACGATGACCTGGAAACCGCCACCCGCCTCAAATTAGAAATAGACGACTCCATGAAACGCTGGAACCGTCATACCCGCACATTGAACAAGCCGCTGTTGAAGTTGCTTTATGACACTTATGCGGCTAGGAATAAGTAAGGAAGGCTCTATATGGGTTTCAGGGTCTTTTGCTGCAAATGTGGGGCAAACCGTTAATAAGTATGGCGACCTTAAAAATACCCGTCATTCCGGCAGGGATTGCCGGAGCCGTAGACCGCGTTAGCGAATCCAGATGCCAAGGATGGCATGTGCCAACTTCGCATAGTTAAAAATGACCGAATTGTTCGTTTTTTCGTTCAATTTCCATCATTTTTGCGTGATTATTAGCGTTCACATCCTTGTGAACTGGATTCCGGCAATCCCTGCCGGAATGACGGGTGGATTTATGGTCGTTATATTTATTAACGGCAAAAAGACCTTGAAATCCATATAGAGCCTACTTTTTTACGGTCAATCTGGCGACCCGAAAAACGCATTTATTAACCGAACACATAAACCTGTTAAGACAAGCATTCAGGGATGTTAAAATGGCGCACCCTTTTGTTATCGATGCCATCGTCATTATGCCCGACCATTTACATACGGTCTGGACATTGCCAGAAGGTGATAGCGATTACCCGACACGCTGGGGGTTAATCAAAGGCGGTTTTTCAAGAGCACTGCCAGCCACCGAGCGACTCTCAAAAAGCCGAAAGCAAAAGGGCGAGCGAGGCATCTGGCAACGCCGCTTTTGGGAGCATGTGATTCGTGATGAAAACGACTATCAACGGCATGTTGATTACATCCATTACAACCCTGTGAAACATGGCTTTGTTAAGCGTCCCGTGGATTGGCGCTACTCCAGTATCCACCGCTATATCCGACAAGGTATATTGACCAGCGATTGGGCTTGCGCGGATGATTTTAATACCCAGATTTTTGGCGAAATGATATGGGTTGGGGTGAGGCACGAACCCCAACAAAACAAGTTATAGGGTTGTGTGTTAAATTGTTGGGGTTTGCAAGCTCACCCCAACCTACGGGCTGTGAAAAAAACCAACTTTGCCAGCCGGAACGGCGGGCAGTCCCTTTGACTGACTTGTTGGGCATTTTTCAGAAGAGACTACTTTGGCTATTTTTAAAAGATTCGATTTTGCCTCTAAGATTTAGCTTCTTATCAGCTTTGATAAAAGCAGAGTTGCTCATATATGAAACTAGCTTTTCTAAATCTGATGCTTCTTTTACTTTTAAAAATTTTTTGGTCTTATTTATATAAACAAGAGATATTTTTTTTCTCTTTAAAAGCTCTAAGGCGTTATTAAGCGTACCCGTACTTTGTGCATCCCAGACCATCAAGCCATAATCACAGTCTTCTGCCATTCTTATATCTTTGGCTGTGAAAAAAGCTCTAGTTCCAGGTGTAACGGTTGTGTGTATTTTTTCGGTTAGCCACTGACCAATATTGTTTCGGGGTTTTTCCCCAGAACAATATACAACAACCGATTTAGTCTGTTTTGATTCTAAATATTTTTGAATGGAACTGTCGACACCATCTGCATCACCTACTATCACTTGGTAGTTTGAGTCAACTATGTTATTGATTCTGGCTAGAACATTTGAATCTAAGTTCTTTATTTTCATTGAGCCAGATATGAATACTTTGTGCATTATCTCTTCCTAGTTACTGTGGCAACGTAAACGTTCCGTATTTTACTATAGCTTTTGAGTGCATTTGTAGCTACTTCAAGAGATGAGCCTGTATCAAATAGATCATCGACTAATAAAACATCATGCAATCCCGAAGGGAGTACATCATTGACAGCGAATGCCCTTATTAAAGCCAACATTTTATCTTCCCTAGTTGCTATATCCTTCATAGCAGGAGTGGCATTAGTTTTTACCAATAAATTTTCACAGCATGGAATGCCCATTAATAAAGCTAGTTCTCTCGCAATTTCGTTAACAGGTTGACGAGTTCTAATTTTTGATGCAGGCATTGGGATTATTAAGCTACAAGATGAAAAAAACTTACCAAGAGATTCGTTCATCTGTTGTGCAATTAGTTGGACTTGAGAGTAGTCCGAGCGATATTTAAGTTGAAATAGGGCTTCACCAGCTTCAGGTCTTATTGTGTCATACTGCATATATCCAGATGAGTTGTAGCCAATTGGAGTGCTACTTGTTGTTTGTTTATCAAGTGAATACCCTAGCGTCCAAACACCATATATTTGTTCAATATTTACATCCATATGTTATGCCTTCGAGTTTATTGATGATGCCCAACGTTACGGTAAGGGGCTGCCCGTGATTGACTTAAGCGAAGTCCCCTTACCCTTGATAAAAAACTAACTCTGCCAGCCGGAACGGCGGGCAGTCCCTTTGACCGACTTGTTGGGCATTGAATGTGACGCTTGGCCAGAACCTACAAGTTATTTCAAGTTTACCGTTGAAGTGCAACTCAACACACCTTTATTGCTGAACAGGGAAACAACGATAGTGTTGTTGATCTGTTGGACACCAATTGGGTCGTTGACATCATAAGCCCCACATGCACCCAAGTAACTGTTATTTCGGCTTGTGGCAATCCCCCAAATGTAATTGCCCACATCGCCGCGCTTGTCGATACCTGCCGCCTTGAGTTGCGTATAGTAAGGGTGGCTGGCGTTGACATTACCAGTGACAGCAGAGAGTTCAAAACTGTAATCATAATAATCATTGAAACAAGCGAAGGACGCTTGTGTGCGACCATTAGCCAATGCCGCTGTAGTAACATCACAGTAATCGATATAGTTACTATAGGTTCCATTTTTGATGGTGTAGCGTCCGGCCTTTGGTGCTTTCCCCGACACTTTGGGTGAAGCCTCCGCTATGACGGTTGCTGTCGGAACAATTGCTCCGCTAGCGTCTGGGGTAAAAACAATGTTGATATCCCAGTATTTAACGTTGCCATCGGTATCTGTTACTGGAACGGAATCAGCGTAAATGCTGTTCTCTAACCCGACAACGCTGGCTTTGTTGAACATAACCGAAGGATTGGCGGCTTCTGCGACACCAGATAGTGAGGTTAACAGAGAAGCTGAGAAAAAAAATAATGTTGGATATTTCATTTGAACTCCTTACGTTAAATAAAAGAATGTATAGCGACTCAGTGTTACGGTAATACAAAGCTAAAAATAAAACACAAAACCAACAACTTATACAGTTAGCATGGCAATGCCCCCCGCCGTTTTATCGGAGCCAGGCAATCAAATCGGCGTTTGGTTTGATTGCCCAACGTTACGGTAAGGGGCTGCCCGCGTGATGGCCTACAGCAAAGCCGCTTACCCTTGAAAAACAAAAACTTCGCCAGCCGGAACGGCGGGCAGTCCCTTTGACCGGCTTGTTGGGCAGATGACGGTTTAGCCTGAAAACAAGTGCTTATTTTTTAGTGAGAACGACACCGCATTTTAATGTGTTACCAGTATCGTAGCCACTTATAGCAATCGTGTTGCCCACTTGTCTGGCACTGATAATATCATTTGTACCCATGCAGTCCCACCAGCTATACCCATTATTATATGCAGTGGCAATTTTTCCCCAAGCATAATTGCCGTAACCTGGAATTTTATCGATACCGGCCGCTTTTAAATCTAGTTCAAAAGGATGACCTGCAATGAGACCGCTTACTGCGCCCGCTTGGATATAATAGGAGCTACCTCTTTTACAAGACAATGAAACTTCCATTCGTCCACCCTGAAGGGTCGAAGTTGCCACAGTGCAAGCAGTTCCAGAGCCATCTGAATAATTTCCAGAAATAAACTTCAAGGACGAAACTGTCGGAGACAGCACAGCATTAATATCCGCAGCTACAGTATCTATAGTACCGTCGTTCAAAACGTTTAAATCAATGGTGAGATTATAGTATTTCACTTTGCCATCAACATCGGTTGTTGGTACACGGAATGCTTGAATTTTCTTTCCAGTTGCGAAAACTTGGGCGTTTTCAAGATAGGCTGTTGGGGTGGCGGCAAAACTGGGTGCGGCTAGTAAAGAGCCAACGGCGATAAAACCCAAACCGCGAAGCGCGTAATTAAAAAAATCGTGTGTTTTGTGTTGACGGTTCATTTTTGTTTCCTCATTTTTAGTGGTTGATGGTTGTTGATTGCCCAACGTTACGGTAAGGGGCGCGCCGCCTCACTGGGCTTAAACGAAGCCGCCGAATCTTGATAAAAACCAAAACTTCAAAACCGCCAACGGGCGGCGCGTCCCTTTGACTGACTTGTTGGGCTATACATTAACTGCGAAAGCCTGAAAACCACCAAACAAAAGTGACTGATTAACCTGAAAAGTTGGGTTGCGATAAAGCCTCAACCCAACCTAAGCCGCTACTGAACTCAACTATTTAGTAACAGTAAAGCCAGGCCATTTGGCAATAATCTTGCCTGTGAGATTTTTCACATAAATTTTAGTAGCCGATTTATAACCAAAGTCTTCAACAACCTGATACCGACCTGACCAAATACCATCGTTTTCAGGATCGCTCAAGGTTGTAAGTTGATTGCTACCTAACATAAATACCACTTCACTAATTTTGTCAGGACTGCCAAAGATTTGAGCAAAAACATTGACATACTCGCCTTGCTTTGTTTTTGTTGGTGTTATCCATGCTTTATTGATAGCAATATCTGTAGATGTGTCAAGCGTCATTTCAGTAAGAACGAAATTGCCATTTTTTGGAGAAAGGCCGGGGCCACTATAAGGCAGGGAAGGATCTTCGAGTGCTTCAAGTCTCACGCCTGTAATATCGGAAACGGGTCCCTCATATATGATGCTATAAGTGCCTATTGTGGGGATAACTCCTCCCACGAGAACACTGTTATCAGGAAGTGTTTTAAAAGACATCCCAGAAGGGCCAATTACGACAGGGTTCTTAAGCTCTGTCCAGTTCGCGGACACATCCCCGCCACTATCCAGACCATCTGCGAAGGTTGCACGATCATCTTTCGTAACGGAAAAACGGAAACGGCCAAGCAAATGTCCTGAGTCTGGATGATTGAAATACATGGTAAAGTTGAGAAAATTCGCAGTAAGGTCATTAGTGGTTTCCCACACAGATGTCTGAGCCGTGGTGTCATCCACACCTTGCAAACAGGTAGCCGCGATGCCCCAGCCATTCAAGCCATCAGCGTCAACACTGTTAAAATTTCCATCGACAGCTTCATCTGGCGATAAATGTATGCTACCACCACCGTCACAAGTTGACGTGAATGTTGCAGTCCCATTCTGGAATTGAACTGGAATAGCTGCTTGAGCCGAACAAAAAAATAGCGTGGTAGTACATGAGGCGAGTAATAAAGTAATTTTTTTCATCTAAAGCTCTCTTAAATTTAGAGGAGGGAGGGTGTTATGCTTGAAATAGAGATAGCAAGCCCAACGTTACGGTAAGGGGCTGCCCGCTGATTGCCTACAGCGAAGCCGCTTACCTGTGAAAAAAACCAACTTTGCCAGCCGGAATGGCGGGCAGTCCCTTTGACTGGCTTGTTGGGCATGGATAGAGGACATTTAGACCCGAACTCGAAAAACCCGCTGCCCAGCACTGCCGCACAACGCGGAAAAACCAACTTCGCCAGACTGACAAAACCAGCCACGACTTGCGAGAAGCCGCCCGCCACAACGGCAAGCACGACAACCCAACCATAAAAAACTGATTGCAAGCTCGCAAGGTTGACAACAACGGAACTAAAAACCAACCCCGACTGCTTGACGACGGCGGCACAAAACCAAACCCGATAAGCCGAAAGTGAAGCCAAGCAAACCGGAACAACCGAGAGGAACGCCCCGGTCACCTGTGATGGACAAAACACCCGCAACCGCACCCGCCAGCCTAAAACAAAAATATCACAACCTACGAAACAGGGACGGGGAGGACGGTGCCAACAATTTGCAGATGCGGACGGTTACGATTAAACCAACCAGCAGTGAAACCAAGCAACGGCAACCGACAGCCTGAAAACCACCCGCAACCTACAAAACCGACAAACGAAAAGCCAATACACCCGAATTTAGGCTGCCCAACGTTAAGTATACCCCTAAAAAGGGGGCTTGAAATGCACCTGTAAAGGTGTATATCATTCTTGTATACTGATATTTTTCAAAACTATACCTTATCATTTTTCTGTTAGCAAACGATTTGTGCAAAGTATTTATACACCGCCTAACCCACCGCCCAAGTTGTTAGATTTGGTGCGTGACCGCCTTCTGTTGAAGCATTACAGCTATGCCACTGAAAAGCTGTATGTGCATTGGGTCAAACGCTTCATCCTGTTCCACGGCAAGCGGCATCCTCAAGAAATGGGCGCGGCGGAAGTGGAGGCGTTTTTGACGCATTTGGCGGTGGAGGGTCAGGTGGCGGCTTCCACGCAGAACCAAGCCTTATCAACGCGGTAAGGCGCAATGTAGGGGGCAATAGGCGATAGCCGTATTGCACCGTATGTGAGCATCAAGCATCCGGCGCATTACGCTAGCACTAATGCCGCCCTACCGCGTTATGGAATGTGCCTTACCGTGCTGTTTGCAAGTTGGCTCTGTGGCATTTGCTCTGCCATCCGGTCGCCTATTATAACGATAAGGCCGATAGGGTGTCTAACGCCTATGTTGCTGTGCTTTTGGTCAAACAGGTGGCGGACGGTATCTGGAAAGAAATTGCCGACACCTGCCTCGCCATCACCGAAGGCTCTTATGCGTGGCTGAACGGGTATTAACCTAAGGTGTTCGCCATTGTCTTACGCGGTAAGGCGCAATCTGTAGGTGTTTCTCGTTCCCATTCATGCCCCCCACTGCCATTAAGTTAAGGAATATTATTTTTATTTCAATAACATATAAAGTTATATTGAGTTAAGGTCGTAGTAAGTTAATCCGTTCGTGGTGAGCCTGTCGAACCATGACCGGATTAACCGTCCACCCTTCGACCAGCTCCACCACAAGGGTGGTCTGGGGACAGGCGAACGGTTAATCCTATCTTGTTGATATTATATTCACAAATCCTTAACTTAATGCCAGTGATTCATGCCCCCCACTAAACCGCCTCCAACTTAGCATAACTCAACATCAGCCATTTGATGCCTTCGGGGAATTTGACTTGTACCCGCTCGTGTTTGCCCTCGCCTTCGGTTTGCAGGATAACCCCAACTCCGAACTTTTCGTGGCGGACTTTTTGTCCGGTTTTAAACTGATTGATACTCGCCAATAGTGCCGGTTTGGCGGGGATGTTGACCGAAGCCACGGGGCGTTGGACCTGCGCCCGCATCCTGACTTCTTGAATCGTATCGGCGGGGATTTCACGCAAAAAGCGTGAGGGCCGTGGGTAGCTTTCACGCCCATATAGTTGCCTGGATTCGCTGTAGGTCAGATACAGTTGTTCCATAGCGCGGGTGATGCCGACATAGCATAGGCGGCGCTCTTCTTCTAGGCGGGCGATGTCATCGACTGATTGTTGTGAAGGGAACAAGCCTTCTTCCAGCCCCACCAAAAACACCAGCTTAAATTCCAAGCCCTTGGCGGAGTGCAGGGTCATCAATTGTACGCAGTCTTCAAACGCATCGGCCTGCATGTCGCCGGATTCCAAGGCGGCATGGGATAAAAACCGATCCAGTTCGGTGAGGTTTTCTTCGCCATCGGGTAGGCTGGCGGTTTCAAAGTGTTTGGCGGCGTTGACCAACTCTTCCAAGTTTTCAACTTTCTCTTCGCCTTTGTTGTCCTTGTCCTTTTCGTAAAAGGCGATCAAGCCGGTTTTTTCAATGACGATCTTAACTTTCTCACACAAGGCCAAGGGGGCGGTTTGGTCGCCCAGTTGTTTGATTAGCAGTAAAAAGCCATTGAGGGCGTTGGCGGCCCGCGCCGCTTGTTGCCCGCTTTGCAGTAGGGCAATGGCTGCCGACCATAGCGAGCTGTTTTGTTCACGAGCCAAGGTGCGTATATCATCCAAGGCTTTTGCGCCGATGCCACGGGTTGGCGTGTTGATGATGCGCTCGAAGGAAGCATCATCATGGCGGTTTGCCAGCAGACGCAAATAGGCCAAGGTGGTTTTGATTTCGGCGCGGTCAAAAAAGCGTAGGCCACCATAGACGCGGTAAGGGATGGCCGCTTGCATCAGCCGTTCTTCAAACTGCCGAGATTGGGCGTTGGAGCGGTATAAGATGGCAATGCTGTTGCGGGCCCCGCCTTTGTCCGCCCAGGCGCGGATGCGTTCGATGACAAAATGGGCTTCGTCCTGTTCATTAAAGGCCACATATAATAAGATAGGCTCGCCAATGCCGGATTGCGTCCACAGTTCCTTGCCCATCCGGCCACTGTTATGGGCGATGATTTTATTGGCGGCGGTCAGGATGTTGCCGCTAGAGCGGTAATTTTGTTCCAGTTTGATGACTTGGTGGTCCGGATAATGGCGTTGGAAGGCGTAGATGTTTTCTATTTTTGCCCCGCGCCAGCCATAAATGGACTGGTCATCGTCACCGACCACGAACAAATTGTTGGCATCTTGGGTCAACAGGCGTAGCCACGCATATTGTATGGTGTTGGTGTCTTGGAACTCATCAACATGCACTTGCTGGAACCGTTGCTGATAATGTGCCAAAATAGCGGGGTTATCGCGCCATAGCTCATGGACGCGCAACAGGAGTTCGGCAAAATCGACCAGACCGGAGCGCTCGCACAGGTCTTCGTAAGCGCGGTAGAACTTCAGCATAGTGCGCTGGTAAATGTCGCCGGTTTCGGCGGTGTGGCGGGCGCGGATGCCTTCGTCCTTTTGGGCGTTGATATGCCAGAGCACTTGTTTGGCGGGCCATTTTGCCTCATCGTAATTTAGGGCGCTTAACACCCGCTTGATGAGCCGCAATTGGTCGGCGGTGTCCATGATCTGAAACGTGTCCGGCAACCCCGCCTCGGTGGCATGGCGGCGTAGCAACCGGTGCGCCAAGCCGTGGAACGTGCCTATCCACATGCTGTGTGCCGATACGTTCAGCAAAGTTTCGATACGGCTGCGCATTTCGCGGGCGGCTTTGTTGGTAAACGTCACCGCGAGGATGCTTTGCGGTGACAAACCTTCCACTTCGATTTGCCAGGCGATGCGGTGGACTAGCACACGGGTTTTGCCGCTACCTGCTCCTGCTAAAATCAGCAGGGCACCCGAAGGGGCGGTGACGGCTTGCCGTTGCGCGTCGTTTAGGGGTTCAATAATTGTCGTTACATCCATAAATAAATTATATCGCTTGCAGATTTTTGGGAGCTGTGTATATTTGTTCCGGCTCTTTGGAGCCATAACCTATTGCTGGCAATAGATAATAACAACTATAGAGAGAGGATTTTAAGATGAGTTTTGATTTTAAGCGTATGCTCAAGTTTGAACACAATGTCGGTGAAAAAGAAAAAAAATACCGTCTATATGCAGGGGCCGCCCTGATTGTGGTGTCTGTGTTCACTGCCCAAATCGTTTTATTGTTAGTTGGCTTAGTTTTGGTTGCCACGGGTTTTACCGGTTTTTGCCCTGCGTATGCGGGTATGGGGAAAAGCACTTGCGTAGCGGGCGACAGTGCTGAAGCTACCGAAAAAGCTGCCGCTGACGAGTCTGCAAGCAGCTAATCCCTGTTAAAAAAACTACAGGGATGTAGTTCTTTTAAGTATCACTCTTCTTTGCGGAACTCGCCTTCCAAGGCATCGCGTTCGGGCGGTTTTTGGTTGAAGCCGCTCACGGCTTGGATAATATGGTTCTCCAATATATATTGGGCGATATGCCGACGCAAACTCGGCACTAAGCAGGCTAAACCGAGCAAATCGGTCAGAAAGCCCGGCGTTAACAATAATGCCCCGCCCAGCAAAATAATCGGTCCTTCAATCATTTCATAAGCGGGCACTTCGCCTTTTGCCACACTGGCCTGAAAGCGTTGGAAGGTCGCCAGCCCTTGCTGTTTTAACAGCCACGCGCCAAGCATGGCGGTGAACACGACCAAAAAAATGGTCGGGAACGCGCCGATGATGCTGCCGACTTCCAGCAATAGGTAAATTTCTATAAATGGCACCATCAGCACCACCAGAAACAGTATTTGGATGATTTTCATTGGGTCTCCCTTAATCACATCGTTGACTTTGATACTATCAGCCCGACAATATAAGGGTAATCCAGGTTAAATTCTAGGATAATATCCAACCTCTAGTTTTTCGTGAGTCGCCGCCATGCCCACAAACCATGAATTAGTCCTGTGCACCTGCCCCGACAAGGCGGTTGCCAAAAAACTTGCCCATTTATTGGTCAGTAAAAAATTGGCCGCTTGCGTGAACATTATCGCAGGAATCACCTCTGTATACAGTTGGGAGGAGCAAATCGAATCGGTGTCGGAGCATTTGCTGTTGATTAAATCCAGTAAAGACCATTACGCGGCGATTGAAACCCTGCTCTTCAAATACCACCCTTACGAGCTTCCCGAAATCATAGCAGTACCGATTGAACGCGGTTTACCTGAATATTTGGACTGGATCACCACATGCCTTTCTACAAAACAATAATTTTTTGCTGGCTGGCGATACTGTGCCAAGCCACTTATGCTTTTGACGACGAAACCCTACTCCCGCCCGCCCAAGCCTTTAAACTGAGCGCACAGGCCTTAAACGACCAGCAAGTGCAGCTGTCTTGGGACATTGCCGATGGCTATTCGGTTTACCGCAACAATATGCGCTTAAGTTCGCAAACCGAGGCTATCGGTTTGGGTGAGGGCGTTTATCCTGATGGGCAAGTCAAACACGATGAGTTTTTGGGCGAAATCGAGCATTATCATCACGCTTTGCAGGTATTGGTGCCATTAAAAAACCCCAGCCATGCACCAGCTTTGAAGTTATTTGTGCAGTATCAGGCCTGTGCTGACAGAGGCGTGTGTTATCCGCCGCAAAAACAGACCTTAGACATTACATTGGCCACCGCGCAATCCCAAGCTCCAGCTCCAGCCAAGGCCAATCCCTTGGCACAATTAGTCAAAAGCTTTTCAGGCTTCCAATCCAGCACCCCCGACTTATTGCCGCCTGACCAAGCGTTCGTGTTTTCCGCTTCGGTCAAAAATGCCAACACGGTGCATGTCAATTGGCAGATTGCCGAAGGCTATTATTTGTACCGTGAAAAAACCCAGTTGACTTTAAGCAGTGCCGATGGCACTCAGCTAGGTGCTTACCACATCCCCGAAGGCACTCCTAAGCATGATGAATCATTCGGACAAGTGGAGATTTTTCATAATAGCTTGAGCTTTGATGTGCCTTTACTACGCGGCAGTGCAGAGGTGCAGACCGTGACCTTGGAAGCTAAATATCAAGGCTGTGCGGATCGGGGCGTGTGTTATCCGCCAATGAGCAAAAGCATTGATCTGGAACTGCTGCTGGCGGCGGATTTAAACGCACCGGCGGAAAATACGGCTCCCCCTGCCCTAGCCGCTGCCCCAGCTTTATCGGAGCAAGACGCTATTGTGCAATCATTGCACCATGACAGTGCTTTTATGACCTTGGTGAGCTTTTTTGGCTTTGGCCTGTTGCTGGCCTTTACGCCGTGCATTTTTCCGATGATTCCGATTTTGTCGGGCATTATTATTGGTCATGGCAACCGTATCAGTACGGTGCGGGCTTTTTTGCTGTCACTAAGCTATGTGTTGGCCTCGGCGGCTATGTACACCGTATTTGGCGTACTGGCCGCCTTGTTTGGGCATAATCTACAAGCCACTTTCCAGCAACCGTGGATCATTGTCCTATTCAGTGCCGTATTCGTGGTGTTGTCCTTATCCATGTTTGGCTTTTACCATCTGGAATTGCCCAAATCTTTTCAGGCGCGGTTACATAATTCCAGCGAACGCCATCGGGATGGCTCATTATGGGGCGCAGCGATTATGGGCGCGTTATCATCTTTGATTGTTGGCCCTTGCGTGGCCGCACCGCTGGCGGGAGCCCTGATTTTCATCAGCCAAACCGGCGATGCGCTCATCGGTGGCAGTGCCTTGTTTTTTATGGGGCTAGGCATGGGCATACCGTTATTAGTGCTGGGCACATCGGCACGGCACTTGTTGCCCAAAGCCGGCGATTGGCTAAACACCACAAAGATGGTGTTTGGGGTCATTATGTTGGCGGTGGCAGTCTGGATGCTAGGGCGTATTTTACCTGGGCCTGTCAGTATGGTGCTGTGGTCATTGTTGCTGGTGCTGCCCGCCATTTATCTTAATGCCTTGGAGCCGTTGCCCCCGCAGTGTCCAGGCTGGCGGAAACTATGGAAAGGCTTGGGGTTGATGATGCTGGCTTATGGCTTATTGCTGTTGATCGGGGTCAGCATGGGCAATAGCAACCCGTTAAAACCTTTGCAAGGCGGGGTGGGTAATGGCGACATAGCCACCACCGAAACCGAGCTTAAGTTCACTAGGGTGGCTTCGCTTGCTGAGCTGGACAGAAAAATCCAGCAAGCCGCCGCCCAGCACAAAAAAGTCATGCTAGATTTTTACGCTGACTGGTGCATTTCCTGTAAGGAAATGGAAGCGTATACCTTTACCGATACGCAGGTCAAACAAGCCTTGGCACAATTTGTCCTATTGCAAGCCGATGTCACCGCCAACAATGCCGATGACCAAGCCTTGCTGGCCAAATTTAAGCTTATCGGCCCCCCAGCGATTTTGTTTTTTGGCGCTGACCAGCAAGAGCAAACAGGGCAACGGGTCGTAGGCTACCAAGATGCGCCCACCTTTCTGACCACCCTAGCGGCACTTAAACCATGAAAAATACCGGACTGATATTGTTGGCCGCCGTATTCGCCTTAGCATTCGGGATCCTGACCCAACATCTAGTGACTTCGCTGGGCAATAACAAGCCCGCCCCGATGCCAGCCTTTACCTTACCCGATGTGGCGGGCGTAACCCACAACAGCACACAATGGCAAGGGCATATATTGGTCATTAATTTTTGGGCGACCTGGTGTCCGCCCTGCCGCAAAGAAATACCCGAATTTATCGCTTTGCAAAATGAATTGGCAAGCCAAGGCGTAGTGTTTTTAGGCATTGCCATTGATGAAGAAAAAGCCGTGAAAAATTATCACGAAGATATGGCCTTCAATTATCCGGTACTGGTCGCCACCACGGCAGGGCTTGAATTGGCACGGGAATTTGGCGACGCTATGGATGCCGTACCCTTCACGGTAATTGTCAACCCACAAGGGCAAATAATCTATCAAAAACCTGGCGAAGTATCCAAAGCTGAACTAATATCTCAGATTACCCCGTTGCTTAAGCCGCAAAAATAGCTTATAAATACACGCTTAACTTGATCAGGCAACCCTGCAAGCCAAACGATTTATTAAAACCAGAACACAATCCCGCCTGAGTTAAAAGCCATTAAGCTGGGATTAATGTCAATACACGAAACTATATCCTCATTAAGGTTATAAATCGTGTCACCGGCACTTTTCCATGCTATCGACCGATAACGTGTAACACCATAAATGGCTAACATCGCCGTTTATTAATAAAAAACTTGGTATTGTTATTGCTATATGACATTACACAATAACTGGCACCATCACTTTTAACCCATAATAAAGCCACCATGGGCAT
>JACXTQ010000246.1 GCA_016919605.1 Methylovulum sp. | reverse complement strand
CTTGCTCACGGTCGGCAAGGCAATGCCGGTCAACGTGGACATTTCCATCGCGGTGATGGTATGGCCTGTATCCCGCGCCATAACGCTTAAGATCACCGTGGCATAATCAGTTAATTTGCTCAACCGTAACATAGACCGCCCTTTATCAATAGGACTATTTTAGTCCTATTTAATTCCATAGTAAAGCAGTAGGATATTATCCATAGACATCGCTGCTGATAATTTGCTGGATAACCGCACGGCTTTTAAGCGGTTGCCCTTGCAAACAACTGTCAATCACCACGCGCATTAACAGCTTGGCTTCCACCAACACCTGCGGCTGGCTAAAATCACCCGCCTTGAGGGCCTGTAAGGTCAACCCTGACACCGGCCCGTTAACATCGGCGACCAGACCCACCCCCGCCTTAAACCCATAGCGGGTGTGCGGCTTAACCGCTAGTCCGCCGGGCGCCTCATGTTCAAAATCAATCCCGTAACCGACATGGCCGAGCAATCCGATCTCAAAACGGCGCAAAGCCGCCTCAATAGCTTTATTTTCGGCCAAGCTATTGAGGCATTGCCGGTAGGCGGCAAAGACATCGGGGTGCGGGTCGTGCGGATACAAAAAACGGCACAGCAATTCGTTGAGATAAAAGCCACAGTATAACGGCAAGCCCTGCAACGCCAATAAGGGTGGCACGGCTTCAACGTGGGTGAGGATGTTTAGCCCGGTTTTGCCGCTATAGGCGATATTTAGGGGCAGAAAAGGCTGGAGTAAGGCGGCAGTTTTGGATTTGGGTTTTCTGACCCCTTTAGCCAACACCGCCACCCTGCCCTCATCGCGGGTCAACACTTGTAAGAGCAGGCTGGTTTCGCGGTAGTGTTGTTGTTGCAAGACAAAGGCGGGGGTTAAGCAGGCCGTTTTAGCCGTCATTAAAGCCTAGGCTTTGCAAAGCCCGCTCATTATCCGACCAACCGGATTTTACTTTCACCCACAGTTGCAAGTAGACTTTTTGGTCGATCAGCCTTTCAATGTCGTGCCTAGCATCGGTGCCGACATTTTTTAGCATGTCGCCGTCTTTGCCGATGACGATATTTTTTTGTGAGGCTTTTTCCACCCAAATGATGGCGTAGATTTTGGTGATTTCAGGGTTTTCTTCGTAACGCTCGATTTCCACGGTCATCACATAGGGCAATTCTGCGCCTAAACGCCGGGTCAATTTTTCACGGATAATTTCCGCCACCAAGAACCGTTCGGGACGGTCAGTGATCTGGTCTTCGGGGTAAATCCAGTCACGGGTCGGCAGCATGTCCATAATCAGGCCTTCCAGCAAATCCAGATTGGTACGCTTGAGGGCGGAAATCGGCACTAAATGCTCAAACGGGAAACGTTGTTGGGCATCGGCAAAAAAAGCCAAGATAGCGTCTTTTTCAACCAATTTGTCGATTTTGTTGACGGCCAAAATCACCGGCAAACCAGCTTGTTGGAGCTTTTTAAAAATCACTTCATCGTATTCATGCCAGAACAAACCGTCCAACAGCCAGACAATTACGTCAACGCCCAGTAGGGTGGTTTCAGCGGTGCGGTTTAAATGCCGGTTCAACGCCCGTTTTTGGTTGTCGTGCATCCCTGGCGTATCGACATAAATCGCCTGCCCCGCCTCACTGGTGTTAATCCCTAAAATGCTATGGCGGGTCGTTTGCGGTTTGCGGGAGGTGATGCTGATTTTTTGTTTCAGCAGATGATTCATCAGCGTTGACTTGCCGACATTGGGCCGCCCGATCAGGGCAACGTAACCACACTTCATTGATTAGCCTTATTTAATAATTCGAGCATTTGTTCGGCGGCGGATTGTTCGGCTTTTTTGCGGGTGATGCCCGCGCCAACAGTCGCATCGCCCATAATAGGGATGGTGCATTTTACGGTGAAGGTTTGCTCATGCGACAAACCGGACATGCTGATTAGGGTGTAATCGGGCAAGTCTAGCTTTCTGGCCTGCATCAGTTCCTGCAATTGGGTTTTAGGGTC
The DNA here is from genome assembly GCA_016919605.1 of Methylovulum sp. Lineage (GTDB taxonomy): Bacteria > Pseudomonadota > Gammaproteobacteria > Methylococcales > Methylomonadaceae > Methylovulum. The sequence continues at coordinate 3,418 of JACXTQ010000246.1, read as the reverse complement.
TTTTTGGCCGCTATGGGTGGACAGGCTGTCGAGTTTTTCCGCAAACAACTGCTCTATCCAGAGCTGGCAAGCGACTATCCCCTGATCTTTAAACAAAGCCCCCATCACCGCTTCCATCGCATCCGACAAAATCGAGTCACGCCGGAAACCACCGCTTTTCAGCTCCCCCGACCCTAGCATCAGATAATCGCCTAGTTGGTGTTGCCGCGCCAACCCCGCCAATGAGGTCTCATTGACCAAACTGGCGCGTAAGCGGCTTAAAGTGCCTTCACTGGCCTCAGGGAAACGGTCATACAATTTTTGGGCGATCACAAAACCTAAGATGGCATCGCCCAAAAATTCCAGACGCTCGTTATTTTTGGCGCTCGCGCTACGGTGGGTCAATGCCAAAGCAAACAGTTGCGGGTCGTTGAACGTCAACCCCAACTTTTTGCCCAACAGCTCCGGCTTTCTTAACACTAGCCACCCACCTCAAAAGAATCGTTAAATTCGACCAACACGCTTAAATTGCCAACAATGGGTTTTACTACTTCATATTCAATAGTCACTTTCAGATAACCGCCGCTTTTGGTGATTTGGACATCTTCGGGCTTGACATCATAGACATAGTTGACGCTAAATTGTTTGCGCAGATTATCCCTGATTTGGTAATCGCTCTGGTTGACAATACCCTCCATCGCTTTTAGCTTATCCAAAGCACCCGACACCTTAGTATGATCCATGTAAATCGGCCCGATTTTCATAATCAGCAAGGCGATGGAGCCAATAAAACCCAATATCATGATCAATGATATGAGTGTTACGCCTTGTTGACGTTTACCCCATGATGTTTTCATGCTCTTCTCCAGATAATTGACTAAAAATGCTGTACGGCTTATTTTAAAATAGTGCCCAAACGATCAAACCCTACGATACCGCTACGCTCCCAATCCCAGCTCATCCAGATGAAAAAGGCTTTACCGACTAAATTTTCTTCCGGCACAAACCCCCAATAACGCCCGTCATGGCTATTATCACGGTTATCACCCATCACAAAATAGTGGCCTTTAGGAACTTCATAGACCCCTTCCATAGATACGGTGTCATCACGCACCAAAATGCTATGATCTACTCCCGCTAAACTTTCCAACAACTGTTGTGCGCCCGTCATATCCGCACCTTGGCCGACCCCTTGATAGCGCCCCAATGACACTTGATTGACCAGCTCACCATTAACGGTCAGGCGTTTGTTCTCATAAGCGATCTTATCGCCGGGCACCCCAATGACACGCTTAATGAAATCAATCGTGGGGTCTTTAGGATAACGGAACACCACAATGTCGCCGCGCTTAGGTTCGTTCAGTTCGATAATCTTGGTGTTGATGACCGGCAAACGGATACCGTAAGTAAATTTATTGACCAAAATAAAATCACCCACCAACAAAGTCGGCATCATGGAACCGGAAGGGATGCGGAACGGCTCCGCCAAAAACGAGCGCAACAGCAAGACAATCAACAGGATCGGAAAAAATGAACGGGCATATTCAACCGCTATCGGCTCATCCGCCTCATCGAACACTCGGCCTTTAGATTTGAGCATCAGCAGATAAGCACCCCAGACGATACCCGTTATTACCGTGCCTATTAACAAAAAAAACGAAAAATCAAAGTCAATCATATTTAATTGGGTCTGTAGTTAGAAAGCAATAATGAGCGCTTATTCCTTATTAAGTTGCAACACGGCCAAAAAGGCTTCCTGTGGTATTTCGATGCTGCCCACTTGCTTCATGCGTTTTTTTCCCGCTTTTTGTTTTTCCAGCAGTTTTTTCTTCCGGCTAATATCGCCGCCATAACATTTGGCCGTAACGTTTTTGCGCATGGCCTTAACGGTGGAGCGGGCGATGACTTTGGAGCCTATCGCCGCTTGGATAGCCACCTCGTACATTTGCCGGGGGATAAGGTCTTTCATTTTCTCGACCAAATCCCGGCCACGGTTGTTGCTTAAATCCCGATGCACAATGATTGACAAGGCATCAACTTTTTCGTTGTTAATCAGCACATCCAACTTAATCAAATCGGCTACCTGAAAGCGCAGGAACTCATAATCAAACGAGGCAAAACCACGGCTGACTGATTTTAGGCGGTCAAAAAAGTCCAATACTACCTCACTGAGCGGCATTTCATAATGCAGCGACACTTGCCGTCCTGCAAACTGCATGTCTTTTTGTACGCCACGTTTTTCAATACACAACGTGATGACTCCGCCCAGATAGGCTTCCGGCACCAAAATATTAGCGCGAATAATCGGCTCCCTAACTTCCTTGACGATACCGCCATCGGGCAATTTGGCGGGGTTATCCACCATCAGGACCTCACCGGTTTGGGTGATGACCTCATAAATCACCGTTGGCGCGGTGGTAATCAAATCGACATCGTATTCACGCTCTAGGCGCTCTTGGACAATCTCCATGTGCAACATGCCCAAAAAGCCACAGCGAAACCCAAAACCCAGTGCTTGCGAGGTTTCCGGCTCAAACTGCAAGGCGGCATCGTTGAGATTGAGCTTGTTCAAAGCTTCGCGCAAATCTTCGTAATTGTCGGAACTGACCGGATACAGCCCGGCAAAGACCCGTGGCTGCACCCGCTGGAAGCCAGTCAGTTGCTCGGTGGCCGGTTTATCCGTCCAGGTGATGGTGTCACCCACCGGCGCACCAAAAATGTCCTTGATGCCCGCCACCAAAAAGCCCACTTCGCCCGTGTTCAGAACATCCCTTTCCAAACGCTTAGGGGTAAAGACACCGACTTTTTCCGCCAAGAACGACTTGCCCGTAGACATGATAGTGATCTTTTGCTTCCGGCGGATACTGCCGTGCATGATCCGCACCAGCGACACCACGCCCAAATAACTGTCGAACCATGAATCAATAATCAACGCCTGCAACGGCCCGTCGATATTGCCCGTCGGCGGCGGCACTTTCAGCACCAACTGCTCCAGCACATCACGGACACCTAAGCCCGTTTTTGCGCTAATCATCAAGGCCTCGTCCGCCGGAATGCCAATCACTTCCTCAATCTCAGTTTGCACCCGCTCCGGTTCGGCAGAAGGCAAATCAATCTTGTTTAAAACCGGCACGACTTCCAAGCCCTGCTCTATCGCCGTATAGCAGTTAGCGACACTTTGCGCCTCAACGCCTTGCGCGGCATCCACCACCAACAACGCGCCTTCGCAAGCCGCCAGCGACCGTGAAACCTCATAAGAAAAATCGACATGCCCAGGGGTGTCGATAAAGTTTAACTGATAGGTTTCCCCATCTTGCGCCTTAAAATCCAAGGTGACGCTTTGCGCCTTGATGGTAATGCCTCGTTCTCGCTCAATATCCATAGAATCAAGAACCTGGGCTGACATTTCACGTTCGGTCAAACCGCCACAAATCTGTAT
>JACXTQ010000245.1 GCA_016919605.1 Methylovulum sp. | reverse complement strand
GCCATAATTCAAGTTGGTTGTGGTTGAGTGATAAAATGTGTGGTTGGTTAAGCTTTCTTCTTATTTTTGCTGATTTTCACCGGCAATTTGTAGTCGTTTTCCCACGCTGCCATACCGCCGGTGATGACGAACACTTGTTCAAAACCGGCTTTGGCGAGCATTTTTGCGGCGGTGGCGGAGCGGGTGCCCGTTTGGCAGGCAACCAGCAACGGGGTTTTTTTATACGCTGCTAAGTCGGGCAGGTGTTCTGCAAATTTGCTTAGGGGCGTATTTTTGGCATCTTCGATGTGGCTTTCGGTAAATTCTAAAGGTTCGCGCACGTCAATAATGACAACTTGCTCATTGTTCATTTTGGCGACGGCCAGCAAGGGTGACAGGGTGGCGAATTTTTTAAAGGCGGTATCGAACAGATCTTGGAGCAACAAATAACTCACCACCGCTAAGGCTAGCGATAAAATATAGTGGTTGAGGGCGAATTCTAGGTAACGGTTATAGTCCATGGGGTTTGGCTTGGTCAGGTGTTAAGGTGGTCAATGGGGCTTAGCGGAGCAAAATACATCCCGCATCATGTCGATAAGCTGGCTCATGCGCGGATCGTCGATATAATAATAGACGCGGTTGGCCTCTTTTTTTGAGCCCAAGATGTTTTTTTCTCTAAGTATCGACAAATGTTGGTAAATGTTGCTTTGGCTAGTGCCTACTTGCTCGACAATATCTTGAACGCTGATGGAGTCTTTCCCCAAAATGCACAAGATTTTCAGCCGTAAAGGGTGGGACATGGCTTTTAGGCAACGCGCCGCTTTGATGATGTCGTTTTCATCGTATAAAATGGGGTCTGTATTTGTGTCCATACTGATAGTTCAAGGTCGGGGAAGATGATTTCCGTTTAGAAAAGAAGTCATTGGCAAGCCTCATACGGGATTAATATTATCCAAAGGCCCGCAAGGTGTATTAATATAGCAATTACTTGATAATATGGCTTGTCTTTTGTCTGGCGACAGTGTCATAAATTATGGCTATCCGGCAATTCCTAAAATGATACCTTACTTTTTTGCATTATGGGTAACGGATAGTGAGAATCTTTTACAATTACAGTTTTTTTAAGTGTCAGGAGACAAACAAACCATGTTGAAGCGATTGAAACCTCTGGTGTTCCTGATCCTTGACGGATTCGACCACACCCCAAACCGGCAAGACAAAATCATTATCCTAGGGGATACTCTGTTAATGTTTGGTGCGTTGACGATGCTGGCTATTTTAGATGTTACTCACTCTGTGGAAATGAGTGGCAAGTTTTTGCTGAAGGCTGCATAAGCGGAGAATGAAAAGGCTGCTACTACTAGGCGTGTTGTTCGTTGGCTACTGGCAGCAGGCGGCGGCCATTGATGATGCCGACTTGGCTGGACAAGTTGGGAGCATGGCCTTTGAAGCCGAGGCTCTCGAACCCGACAATACCCCGTCTAATGCCACTGTGTCCGATGCAGATTCCGCCCTCTTACCTCAAGACAATCTGGAGCAAGTGTTGGCTGATGTAGAAAGACGCTATGGTGAGACTGCCGCGACACTGCGATCCTTATATAAACAAATTGAACAAAAACGCCGCAATATAGACAAAATCGAACTTGAGATACTGGCCTGCCAGCGGGCTATCGCCAAAGAACGTAAGGAGCTGGCGGGGCAAGTCAAAGCCGCTTATGAAATGGGGCAACAGGAAGAATTAAAGTTGCTGTTGAATCAGCAAGATCCCGCCCTATCCAGCCGAATGATGATATATTACAGCTATATCAATAAAGCCCGTTTGGCAAAAATTGCCCAACTGGAAAGCTCAATCAAAAGCTTAGAGCAATTGGATAAACAAAAGCAGGCGGAAACCCAGCAATTGGAGTTGGATTTACAGCAAAAAAAAATGCAGCAAGCCGCACTGAATGAAGTCAGGCAACAACGCAAGGCGTTGCTGGCGGATATGGCGGCAACATCCTATCAAGAACAGCTCAATTATTTGGCGGAAAGCGAAAATAAGCTACGCGCATTGATCACCTCTTTGCCGCAAGAATTGGGTATTAAGGCCAGCCCACCCGTGCCGGTCGCTACTGGCGAAGCTGTTGCTGATGTTGGGCAGGATGCCGTGCCTGATAGTAATGTTGCCGATGTGCAAGGTGACTTTACCCATTTTAAAGGTAAATTGTCTTGGCCTGTTCAAGGTAAGATAGTGCGCAACGCCAGTGGACTAGCCGCAGAAGGCGGCGTGTTGATTGAGGCCAAAGAAGGGCTAGATGTCCATGCGGTGGCGGCGGGTAAAGTCACTTTTGCCGACTGGATGCGCAGTTACGGGTATCTGGTCATTATTGATCACGGCGGTGGCTATATGAGTTTGTATGCGTTTAACCAAAGCCTGTTTAAGCAAGTTAACGATACGGTAAAGGCGGGGGAAATCATTGCCAGCGTCGGGCAAAGTGGTGGGCGTAGCCAGCCTGGCCTGTATTTTGGCATCCGCAAAAATGCCCAGCCGATTGATCCATTGGTCTGGTGCCGGAGTTATTAAGCTATGCCGCCCGTCCGAGTTATTAGGGGTCGGCCAAAGAATTGGCGGTTTAAGCGCTAGGGTGTGGGTGTTTAGCCTTTCAGTGTTAAAAAATGTGGGCAAGGTCACTTAGCCGCAGCAAATAATCGCTCATTCATGAGAACAGACAATTAGAGGATTTGGAGTTTTAAGACACATGCTAAAAAAGAAAAATGTATTTATTTTGTCGCTAGGCATCATGTTAGGTGTTGTTGTAGGTAACTGTGGCAGTGTCTTTGCGGATAAAGATAACGAGCCAGTGGCAGATACTTTGCCATTTGAGGATTTACGGACGTTTACCGAAATTTTTGGCCGTATCAAACGCGATTATGTCGAACCGGTTTCCGACAAGAAATTGCTCGAAGATGCGATTCGCGGCATGTTAAGCGGCCTCGACCCACACTCGGCGTATTTGGTGGCGGATGAATACCAAGAATTGAAAGAAGGCACCACTGGACAATTTGGCGGCCTAGGCATTGAAGTGACCATGGAAAATGGTTTTATCAAAGTTGTTTCCCCAATCGATGACACCCCCGCGCAAAAAGCGGGCCTAAAAGCGGGCGACTTAATTGTCAAATTGGACGATAAGCCGGTTAAAGGCATGTCCTTGCCGGATGCCGTCAAAGCCATGCGTGGCGAGCCGGGCAGCAAAATATTGTTGACCGTGGTGCGTGAAGGTGCAGAAACACCGCTAAAGTTTTCCATCGCCCGCGACATCATCAAAGTCAAAAGCGTCAAAAACAAGTTGCTGGAAAAAGGTTATGGCTATGTGCGTATCAGCAGTTTCCAATCCGGTACGGGCGACAACCTCACCGAATCGCTGGCGGCGCTGAAAAAGGAAAACGGCGGCAACCTGAAAGGCTTGGTGCTGGATTTGCGCAACAACCCCGGCGGTGTCTTGGATGCGGCGGTCAAAGTCAGTGACGCGTTTTTGACCGGTGGCCTGATTGTCTATACCGAAGGCCGTATCGAAAACTCAGAAATGCGCTTTAACGCCGCCCCTGACGATTTGATTAACGGTGCGCCGATGGTGGTGCTGATTAACGCCGGTTCGGCATCGGCTTCGGAAATTGTCGCCGGGGCTTTGCAAGATCAAAAACGCGCCATCATTATGGGTGAAAAATCGTTCGGTAAAGGCTCGGTGCAAACCATTTTGCCGACCACTAACGGGGCGGCGATCAAATTGACCACGGCACGTTATTTCACGCCCTCTGGACGCTCCATCCAGGCGAAAGGCATCGAGCCGGACATCGCTTTGGCGCGGGTCAAGCTGGAAGCATTGGATAAATCGGATTTTACCCCGGTTAAAGAAGCCGATTTGTCAGGGCATTTGCAAAACAATAAAGACAAGGATGCTGCGGCAGCGGCCACAGCTGATGATAAAGATAAGGACAATGTTGATGTGAAGGATTATGCCTTGTCAGAAGCGTTGAATTTACTGAAAGGCATCAGCATCATGAAAACCAAGTGATAGCCACGGGTTGCCCGCAATTTTTGTAAGGGCAGCAGGGGTGTTGGCGATAAGTGCCATCTACCCCCGTGTTACGGCCTCTCAAGGGCTGGCTTTATGCCAGCCCTTGTCTGTTATAGGGCCCCGCCTTCCTTCGCGCGTCTTTTTAAAGTGGCGTTAAGCCGTTGCAAGGCCTGCTGTAAGGGTTGGTCAGTGATGCTGGCGCTTTGTTGCGCCATCATTTCGATGGTGGCAAGCGATGGGATATTCGTCTTATGCCGCACGCGTGTAGTTACGCCAAGGGTTTCGGTCATGACTTTAATTTGCAGGTTCTGTACGGCACCGTTGGACAGGGTGGCAATGTCCGCCAATAAGGTCTGCCGATAAAAACGCAATTGCGAAGCCCATACCGCCGAATCGGTATACACCATCAGGGTATTTTTGCTGACCAAGCAATGGCGGGCATGTTTTGCCAGATGTTCTGGCAAGCGTTGCCGGATGTGTTGCAATAGCTGCTGTTGCTGGCCGATTTGGTTAAGATAATAGCCAAACATCCGGCTTTGATACGAAAGTGGGGTGCGAAAAGACATTGTTGCCATCATGCTTAGGTTGGACACCAAGGGCGGCGAAAGCTTTTAAGGTTCGCCGCCCGCCATTTTTAATGCCTTATAAACCCTATCCGGCGATAAGTCCAACGTTTTAAGGCCATCCCCCCAGGTAGGCATTAGGTTCTAAGCGGTTCCGGTTATCAATGACCGTTGCTAAGCGGCTTGGGATTGAAACAGTGTGCCGCTTTTTATTATTTATCAGTTTTTTTGACATCATGTTAGTACACCTTAAAACTTTAGGCTGCCGTTTGAATGAAGCGGAACTGGAGACGTGGGCGCAGGCCTTCCAAACCGCCGGCCATCAGATTACCCGTCAGGCGCAAGCCGCCCATTTGGTGGTCATCAATTCCTGTGCCGTCACCCAAGATGCCGCGCGTAAGTCGCGTAACCTGATCCGGCGCATCCACCGCGACAACCCGCAAGCAAAATTGGTGGTCAGCGGCTGTTATGCGACCTTAAATCCTGACGAGGCCGCCGCGCTGATGGGTGTTGATTTGGTGGTCGGCAACCAAGATAAAAACCAGTTGGTGGCAAAAGCCCTCAGCGAATTGGATATGGACACCATGCCCGCCATGTCCACCGAGCCGGGCGAAATATCCCTGTTCACCCGTGGCCGCCAACGGGCGTTTGTCAAAGTGCAAGACGGTTGCCGCTACCGTTGCACGTTTTGCATTGTCACGGTGGCCAGAGGCGAAGAATCCAGCCGTCCGGTGCAGGCCGTAGTTGACGAAATCAATGCGTTATCCGCGCAAGGCATTACCGAAGTCATTCTTACGGGTGTCCATCTGGGCGGTTATGGCAGCGATTTGAGGCTTGATCTGGTGGCCTTGGTAAAGGCCATACTCAACCAAACCGCCATCCCGCGCTTGCGCCTAGGCTCGTTGGAGCCGTGGGAATTTACCGATGAATTTTTTGCCCTGTTTCAAAACCCGCGCCTGATGCCGCATTTGCACCTGCCTTTGCAAAGCGGCTCGGACAGTGTGTTGCGGCGGATGGCACGGCGGTGTAAAACCGAAGAATTTGCCGCCATTGTCAACCAATTACGCGCCCAAGTGGCCGATTTTAACGTCACCACGGACATTATTGTCGGTTTTCCAGGCGAAACTGAACAGGAATGGCAAGACAGCGTTGATTTTATCAAGCAGATAGGCTTCGGCCATATCCATATCTTCACCTATTCAAAGCGCGAAGGCACCAAGGCCGCCGGATTGCCTAACCAAATTACCAGCGAAGTCAAAAAACAGCGCAGCCAGCAGTTGCATGGCTATGCCAATGACCTAAAACAAGCATTTTGCCACGCTAATCTGGGCAAAACCTTTCCGGTGTTATGGGAAGCCTACCGCGAACCTGTCGGTGATAGCCAGCAACGGGTGTTTGGCTATACCCCCAATTATTTGCGGGTAGCTTGTGTGATCGATAACAACGCGTCTTTGGAAAACCAAATCTGCACCGTCCGGCTGACGGCGGTGGGCGAGCAGTATGTGTCGGCGGTTAGGGCATAACACCGTTTCCAGATGGTATTTTAAATCAATCACTTGCTCCAAACAGCCAAAAGTTTAACGTAAAGCTTAAGCCGACCTCTGAAAGCGTAGCGGAAACGGATTGGCTTGAGCGTCTTGTTGGGCCAAGCCCGATTACCAAAAGCCCCGATAACGCCAAGCTATAAAAGAGTGTAGCTTCGTTGAAACATAGTAAAGTCAACCAACGAAGCGATGAGGTGCTGGACGAGATTATAAAAAATGATAGGCAACATCACTTCCGGGTGATCAGCCAGCGCAACTGAGACCAACACCAAGCCGGTGCCGTTGTTGTTCATGCCGAGACCGAACATCAGCGAAACCATATCGTTTCGGCTAGAGCGGCAGATTCGTGCAATCAAATAGCCCGTGGCGAATGCCGAAATACAAAGGGCAACGACAATCACCAGCAAAATGGCTAGAAAGTCGAAATCAGGCTGAGATAGGGCCTTGGGCAGGCTTAAGGAGGCATTAGAATAATTGAGCAGCAACAGGATGACGTAGTTGACCAGCTTAATTGGGGATTTGGCTTGGGCGAGGCGGGCTTCCCCTACAAGCCGTTGCGCCAACAAGCCAAGCAATGAGGGTAGGACGACCCAAACCCCAAGGAATGCCACCACACCAGTGGAGGCGACTTCATGCAAATCCTCAGAGTAATCGCCCGTGGTCACAAACCCGACCGTATGCAGGACCAGCGGTGTGAGCAAGGGGCTTAGCAAGGTGGTGAGCAATATTAAACCCAAGCTCAAGGCAAGGTTGCCGCTGGCGTTCTGCGCCCAAGCGGTGGAGGAGCCGGCAATCGGCATGGCGGCGACCAGCGCAAGGCCAACAAGAATATGCTGGACTTCCTTTGGGTTGTGCCAGAGTGTCATGACAAGGCTAACACCTATGATGAAACTTAAAGGCACAACTAAATTGCCCAACAAACCACCTAACAACACTTGAGGCCGGTGTGCCAATTCGTTAAGTTCCTTGAGCTTAACCCCCAGTCCGGCATTGAATAGCAATAGCGACAACATCAGGGGTGGTAATGAAATGTCGATTTTATTTGATAGCAAAGCGACGCCACCCAGTTCAACTTCTCGCAGCCAAACGCCGAACCCCGGCAGCAATGCAGCGACAAAATAAGACGCAACAATGACCCAGATAAAGTAGTGATGGATAAAGTCGGTAACGGATTCAATGGTTTTTGAAGTGAAGCTCATGGTTTAGACTCCATTATTTAATGCGGAAAGTGAATGCTTTGGCTATCTTTTGATGGCCAAAATTAGGACACCCAATCGCACTGAAAAATCCCTAATCATTCTCGAAGCGATGGGCGTTCGTTGAGAAATGCCATGGCGAATAACGCCGCAACTACGCTCGAATTCCCTGGCGCAGACAGAAAACCAACAAAAACCACCAAGATGCGGATTAAAGTCGCCAAATCAGAGCCAACGCCTTAATGGCGGTAAGCGCGACGAATACAGCAGATAAAAACGCCCATAAGAAGTTGATTAAGCCCAACTACGAATTAACTCCATATTTACACCGTTTTCATGCTAACGTATCCTATTTTAATCCATTTATCTGACTTCCCATTTAAGGTGTCCGTTCCCTGTCATTGTGGGATGCGTCAAGCCGATGGGTCTTAACAGTGAATATCTTCTAAAACGCAATAAGTCATCGCAACGGATGTTTGGAACGAAACTTCACGCCTTGCCTCCTTATTTTAACCCGGAACTTTTATGGCTACTTGGCTAGAAACCTGTCAACAACAACTGATACGCTTAGAAAAAACGGCGGTGCTGGTCGATAAGCTGGACACCCTGTGCAACAAAACCCAAGCCGATTTGCCTGCCGATTTAGTGCAAAAACTTAAAAATGAGCAACAACGCTTGCATAACCAACTGGAACGCTTACGCGCCAACCGCTTTGAGGTTGCGGTCATCGGTTTGGAAAAAGCCGGTAAAAGCGCTCTGCTCAACGCCTGGCTGGGGCAGGAAATCCTGCCGTCGGCACGCGAGCGCTGCACCTTTACCAGCACCGAAATCTGGTCGGCACAAACCGAACACGACCAAATGCTGTTGATTGAATATTACAGCAAGGAAGAGATTAATACCCTGCAAGCGCAACGCCGTGATGCTTTAGCGGGCAATCTATTGAGCGAAAAGGAAAAAAAAGAAATTCAGGAAGATTTGGAAGACACCGAAAAACAATTGGATGCCATTTCCGAGTTCACCAAACTAAAAAACGGCTTTAGCCAATCGTTTATGGATATCAGCGAAATCAGCAATCATTTGCAGGAAGCGATTTTCAAAAATCGGGCGCAATCGCTGGCGATTAAACGTATCCAACTAAAAACTGTGCGCTTGCGCAGTGATCGCGACATCATCTTCCATGACGTACCCGGCTTTAACTCCGGTATCCTGATGCACGCCGAACAAGCGGTGGACAGGTTGAAAAAATGCGATGCCATCATTTACGCTAAGGAAATGAAACAGCCCTCCATCACCGGCCCTGAAAAAGAAATGTTGATGGTCACGGATGCCGAAGACCCGGCGATCCGTGTCGCCGATAAAGTTTTTGTGGTGCTCACTCAAGTCGATGCCTTGGATGACCCGATTGATTTTAAGGAAACTTACGAAAAACACAAAAATTATTGGCCCGCCGTGCCGGAACGGCGTTTGATCCCCGTTTGCGCCCGCGCCCATTTGGTTGAGTTTGGTATCCCTTCCGAAGATACGCTCAGACGCTCCAAAAGTGCCGATGATAAGGCCAAACTGAAAAAGTTGGGAATTACTGACGGTGTGCCGATATTGAAAGAGTCGGTGAACTATTATATTGATAACGAACGCGCCTTGGTTTTGCAAAAACGCTGTGACGCGCTGGTCAATAATATGCGTTACTACGCCAGCGACATCCTGCAAAAATTGGAGCCTATCTATGCCGGTTTTGCCGATAGCGACAGCGAAAGCCACGAAGATAACCTGCTGGGTAAAGAGTTTAACCAATGGTGGGGACGCGAATGGCAACGCATCAAAAAAGATTTTGATGTCTGGTATGCAGAAAGCATCCAAGGCCGCACCGAAGCCGATGCCATAGGCGCCGAGCATCAGGAATTGGCCGCCTTGCATGACGCTTATGATGAAAAAATAGAGGCCTTGCTGTCACAACTGTCCACCGCACAACCGGAGGAATTGAAACGCATTTACACCGCTGGCGGTACGATGTCGATGCCGGACTCGCGGGAAGGCAATTATAAAATCCGCGAAGAGTTGTTTCGGGAAATCCAGCAAAAATTTGAGACCGAGCTGACCGATGAGCTGGCGCAGGCTTTACAGGCCTTGATAGACCAAATCGTCCGTAAAACCCAAGAATTGCTTTGGGAGACCGAAGAAGTGCGCAAGACCTTGCTGCATTCGCAAATGGACGAGGCCATAGAACAGGCCCGCATCCGCCACGGTTTCCAAGTGCTGTTCCTGCGTTTTGGGCGGGTGGCCGTGGAGGCGTTCATCGCCAAGCCCCTACAAGCGCGTGAACGGCTGTTGCACGAACGCGCCGCTGAGATCAAGACCTTGGAAGCCTTTTATCAAGGCACCAACGACCAGCACAAGCAAGAAGGCCGCTTGACCCATTATTTACGTTATGGTTTATGGGAAAAAGCTATCAACAGGATTCCGATCATGGTCAATAAAGCCACCCGCGCCGCCAAAGCCGCCACCGGCCAAGACTTGGTGGACACGGTGGCAGAAGTAGCCCAGGCCGTATCTGGACGCGGTAGCCGGACGACCAAAACCGCCACCGTCCAAGAGGTGGTCGAAACCGTCGCTGCGTTTAAGGAAGAGCTGGAACGCTCGCCTGAACCGATAAATTTTGAGCAAGTCGTTGATGAGATCAACGGTGATTTGGCCGCTTTGGAAGATTATCTGAAAAACAGCGTGTTTTACGCGGCGGGCTTCATCACTTATTGTAATCAGGAATTGGAGCGTATCCGTAACCGCTTCAAAGAGATAGAAGACAACGAGCGGCAATGGATAGGCATCATCCGCACCGCCGTCAAATACGAACGCAACCCGCGTATCCCTTACAATATCTCACACTCCAAACGCGATTTCCGTTTGCGTAGGGAAATCGCTTTGGAGTTGAAAGAAGTTCGGGATAGTTACACCCATCTCTATTAGTAGGGATGAGCAGTGCCGCCGGACAGCGATTGTCCGGTGGCATTAACGAGGTATCGTGTGCCTGTTATTAAGGCTTGAGATGGTGGTCGAGCGGTTTTAATGGCCCTAAGCTGCTATCGCGGCCATTTTTACCAACGGCTGGCACTTGTAAGAACATATCCGCCGCCAGTTCAGGCTGTTGGTTGTTGGCCGTGGTTTTGTGGCCATGAGGGATCAGTAATTGTGGATGGTCAAAAGGTGCGCGTTCCCAACGGACACGCTCATCCGTCAGTGATTTTAAAAACGCCACCAAATCACTTTTTTCGGCGGGGAAAATGCCTTGCGGAAAAACCAGCGTGGCAAAATGATGGGGATTGTTGACATTGCCGCCTCGGAAATAAAAATCCACCACCTGATCCAGAGTCAGCAAACTGCCGTTGTGCATATACGGGGCAGTCAGTTCAATATTGCGTAACGACGGTACTTTAAAAGCCCCTTTGATGGCCACCAAGGCGCGGCCTTGCCGTCTTTTTTGCAGTTCCGCCTGCAATACCGGCACCGTGGGTATTTTGGCATAGACCGAGCGGCTGGCACAGCTGCCGGTAATGTACGGGTCATCTATCAGTTCGCTTTTGAGGTAATCTTCGGCAAACGTGTTATCCATATCGCAGGAGTTGACAATAATGGGGTCTATCATCGGTGTGCCATCCAGCAGTTTTTGCAGATATTGTCCGCTAAAGGACAGCGGATTGCCGTAAGGGTCTTTACCGCCTACGCCCAGATCGTTGTCGGTAGGGGTGACGCTGGTGTTAAAAAAACCTTCATCAAGCATCCCGTTGACAACGCCATTGCCGGTAACGGCACCATTAATGGTTTTACGGTTGACCAGCCGTAACGAAGCAAAGGTATTGGCAGGGGTCACGACCATAGGGTGTGCGGCGGATGACAGGGTCGGGCCGGCATGGCAAATGGCGCAATGGGCATTAAGGAACAGGACTAACCCGCGCTGCTGTTTTTGGGTGAGCGCTTCTGGCATTTGTGGCGACGTGCCGGGCAACCGTGGGCTGTCAAAAGGCGATTGGTCAGACACCAGCGTTTGCTGATAAAGCTGTAAAGCTAAACCAAAAAATAGGGAAAAATTGGCTTCCATTTGCGAATAGGCCGCCGCTGTCGTATCGGCGGGCTGGCCGAACCCGCCTTGGGCTGACCAATAACGCGGTGCAAAGGCTGTTTTCACCAAGGTTTCGTAAGAGGTGTTCAAACCCTTCCCGGAGCTGTGGCGCAGTCCGGCCAGCACGCTGTCTTCAGCGTGAACTTCCTGTGTTGCTAAGGGCTGGCGCGTTAATAGCTTGCGGCCCACATCAGGGAATGTCCTCTGGTTACAGGACATTTCGGAGGCATTGATGGCCGGGGCTACGGCTTGGGATGCTAACGAAGCGTTTTCCAACTGGAGCGTCTGTTGGCTGACCGTACCGTCTGTTTGTGCTACCCAAATCCGCGCATCAGGGTCACGTAACCCAAAAGGCGAAACGCCGTTAAAAATATTGTTGGCCCGCCCATCCCAAAAATTACGGAAATTAAAGCCTGAGTTAATGACGCTGGGGGCTTGCCGCGCTTGTACTTGACGGGTGTTTAACGTGCCCAGATGGAAAATGTCGTCCGTTTTCGGGGTGCAGTTGTCCTTATTGCTACCGGTTGGCCGCAACTTGGCAAAATCCGCTAAAAACACGCCCGCCGAAGACACGACATCATCGGTGGCAAATAAGACGGCGGAGGTCTTGTCTTTGGGGTCGGCTAATTGGTAAAGCGGGAAGTCGCTGCGCTTGAGCGTGTAATTAGGGCCGCCGTCCGCACCCGATGCGGTGGCCTCAAAGGTGAGTCCGGTGGCGGCGGTTTTGTGCAGTTGCCCCGGAGCCAATTGATTTTTATAGCGCCCATCCACACCTGCATGAAAATGGCAAGAGCCGCACGCCATGCCGTCACTACCGACTTGGGTGTCCCAGAACAAGGCCTTGCCCAGTTGGATGGCGGCGGTCTTGTTGACAACAATAGGGTTTTCACCCTCCAACAAACCTGGGGTGGCAGGTATTGCCACCCCTTGTAGGGAAGGGGGGGTGCTGCCATGGGCGGCAACTGTGTTGCTGTACAATGCGCCTAGTAACAACGCCATGCTAGGCAGCAAAAAGCCAGCGAAGGCATGGGTATGATTGGCACGTTGAACTGTGTTCATAAGATGACCTGTTGATGATGTGGGTTATCGTGTGGGAAAAGCGGTGGTTGGGTGCGGTGTGCAGACAAGCTTAGGCTACGGCTTTATGGATTCATCCGGCCACCCCTACTGTTAGGTGAGAGTGGCCAGACCTTTAAGCCGCTTAAGGCGTAGTGACGGTCACGGTGGTGTCAATATTAAAGCTCTTGATGGTGCTATCAACGCTCGCATCAGGGTTAAAGCCACCGACCACAAACATATAGTGGCCTGTACGTGGGGCGGTAAAGGTTAGCACCAATTGCCCGGAGACACCGTCTTTAACGCCTCTAAAGCCTTTGGCGCGTTGGCTGTTGCCATCCAGGTCATAGCCATACTCCTTAATGCGCATGACGATGTCACCGATACTGGCTCCCGTTGATTCGTCAGTCGCGCCGAATTTAGTAAAATTGGCGTTTTGCGGATAGAAATGATCGACGACATAGTTGTCAGGGGCGGTGTCGTCTTTGCCACGGAACCATACCGAGGTGCCAGGATGGATGCCGGCGGTCTCAGAAATCAAGGTGATAGTGACGGTCTGGCCTTTTTTTGCCACGAAGCTACCCCAGTCCGATTTATGGGTCCAGCCCATATCGCCAAAAGCCGGGTCGCGCCAACCTTTGCTTGATACCGTAAAAACATCATAAGTCAGCGTGTCGGTAAACGCGGTAATACTGCCAGGTTGGGTCGCCGCATAACTTGCGGATGTGGCGAACAATGCGCTGGCCAATAAAATGGCGCTGGAGAGTGGTTTAAGATTAATGTTCATCGAATTTTCCTGTTATATTTTTTGGGTAGACCTAATTAAAGGTTATAGGCTCCAGTAGCACCTAGCGCTTAACCTATTGCGGCCAATAACGTCAATCGGCAGAGAGGATGTGTGGTTGATTATGCTGAATCAACTCACACAAGATGATATTGCATGATATATGCCAAATAAATATAGTATTAAAATTAATAGGTTGTAATAGTTGTTTGATCTAAGGTTATGTTAAATAACATTGTTTAATTAAAAAATAGGGGATATGGCACAAAATTGCCCTATAAAGCCTATGGAATTTTAAGTGCAAAGCTTATAGGGCAAAAAATAACATTAATAAATCATCATATTACGATTTATTAATGTTTAAAAAATAGGTTATTTAACATAGTTTAATTAAGATGGGCTGTTAAATGGCCGGGATGTCCGTCCTTGCTAACGGCAATAAAAAACCCCGAACGCTGTCAAAGCGTTCGGGGTTTTGGGGGGTCAAACACGGCGGCCACCGCCGCCGTGTCGCAGGCCGTGTTTTAGTGGCTGACTTCGACCTTTTCGCCTTTGGCTTGGCCAATGTCGGCTAAGGTTTGTTCGAACCAATCGGTATTGATATTGAACGGTTTGCCGCCTTTGATACGTGGGAACTCAATTGCGCGTAACACGCCGTTTTGGTCTTCGTCATGGCCCATCACGCCGGATTCGCGGCGCAGAGCGCATTCCACCGCCAAATCCGCACAGGATTTGATCAGGCGCACGTCTTCGATGTTGGCCGCTGAAGCGCGGGCGAAATAACCTGATTTTTGTACCAAGGTCTTTTCCGCGCCAATCATGGCCGCGAACTGTTCGCCAAACCATTTGCCGGGATTGATCGCATCCAATTTGATGTGGCCAAACGCATCGCGTGGCACCTCTTCGCCTTTCGCCAGTTTTTCCGCGACAATCGCCTCAACACCGGCACCTTCGGACACAAAGATATTGACACAATCGACCGTGTCCATCACTGCGCGGAGGCGTTCGGCTTCGGCGGCCAAATCAATCGCCATTTCAGGTACGAACACGGCATGGACTTCAAACGCCTTACGGTCTAAGCCGATGGCGGGCAGCCATTCGGAGCGGTCAAGCAGTTTGCGGTATTCCAGTGCCGTTGCCGCCGTTAACCAACCGCAGTTGCGGCCCATGACTTCATGGACGATCAACATGCGTGGGTTAGCGTTGTTTTCGGCGACCACATTGGCAAAATAACGTGCGCCTTGTTCGGCGGCCGTCCACGCGCCTAGTGATTGCTTGATAGGATAAACATCGTTGTCAACGGTTTTGGGCAAGCCGATAACGGTCAGGCCATAATTGTTACGGGCCAGAAATGCCGCCAAATCGGCCGCAGCGGTGTTGGTGTCGTCGCCGCCGATAGTGTGCAGAATATCAACGCCGTCCTTAATCAATTGGTCGGCGGCCACTTTTTGCGGGTCTTGGCCTTCTTGAACCAAACCGCGTTTTATGCAGTCTGCGACATTGGTCAATTTAACGCGGCTGTTGCCGATAGGCGAGCCGCCGAAGCGGTGCAACAAACCCGCTTTGGCGCGGATTTCGGGGGTCACTTCGTAAGAATCGCCGAGCAACAGACCTTTGTAACCGCTACGGTAGCAAATAATCTCAATGGTCGGGTCAATTTCGGTATAACGCTCGATCAGGCTGCCGATAGCGGAACTCAAGCAAGGGGCTAATCCGCCCGCAGTAAGGATTGCGACTTTTTTGGGTTTGTTCATAAGAGTTTTAAGGTAATGAGGTTGTTTTAATGCGCTTCCAGCAAGGCCGGAAACTTTGCTTCGGGCCGGCTTGCCAGTCCCTTGCCGGGCCTATGCCAAGTGGTGGCCTGCGGCCACCGTCTTTCAGGGGACAAAAAGTTTAACCTTAAATGCGCCCTGAAAAGAGTGGCTGTAGTCTGATAAGCTGGCGGGGCGAAATTTTAGCATATTGTCTGCGTATCACGGTGGCTATGTTGTCAAGGCCGACTCTGTAGTGTGATCCGCGCCCGTTTTTTTGGGTTTGACGTATTGTAGCCCTATTAAGGTGCCATTCTCGCCATCCGAGCGCGCCCAGATCACTTTGACAAAGCCCTTAAGGTTGGCATCGGCAAACTCAAAGGGGATGATGGCCTCTTGTTCAACGGCCAACGCTTCGGGTACACGGATCATCAAGCCATCAAGCGACATATTGACGGTCATAAAGTCATGTTGGTAGGCATTGAGCAGTAAATGGCCGGGAATCGCCAGCTCTTTACGGTAACTTTTACGTTTAAAAATAGGCTCATCGGTAGTGTGGGCAATATCTTGGAACTCTAAGGCCATGACAACGTGTTCTGCTTGGGCGGTGTCTATCCTGACAATCTTAGCGATACCGGAAAGCTGCAATTGCGGCAGATAAAAGTCAATAGCTTTGGATACTAATAAATCCTGCAAGGTGCGCTCGCTTTTAACGTCATCCAAGTGCGCCAACGCTCCGGTTATGGACAGGTTTTTTATAGTGATTTCGCGTGCTTCACCGCCTAGAAATATCCAGCCATGTGAAGTGATGGTCTTGCGGTAAGGGCGCTCATGTGGACTTGCATTCATCGTATCCTCCTTGTTTTGTTTTTGGTTATATTTTATTATTTTCAAATGGTTATTTTGCGCCCTTATGTCAAAATCTAATCTGGCAACGATACTCTTTTATTTATTTTTAGCAAGCTGTGCAAGCTCGCCGCCAACGCATACCGAAAATATTTGCGTAGTGTTCACCGAACAAGACGAATGGTATGCAGATTCCCAAAAAGCCTCCGCAAAATGGGGGGTGCCAACGCCGGTCATCATGGCGATCATGCACCAAGAATCCCATTTTGTCGCCGATGCCAAGCCCCCGCGCACTTGGCTATTGGGCATTATCCCGTGGTTTCGTCCCAGTAGTGCCTACGGTTACGCCCAAGCGCAAGACGCAGCCTGGGGCGATTATCAGGACAGTGCGGGCAGTTGGTGGTCTGACCGTGATGATTTTGCCGATGCCGCCGACTTTATTGCCTGGTATTGCGCCATTAGCCATAGGAAACTGGGCATTGGTGTCGCCGATGCCAAAAATTTATATCTTGCCTACCATGAAGGCCATCAGGGTTTCCGGCAAAAAACGTATTTAAAGGCGGCTTGGCTAAGGCGGGTCGCCGACAGCGTAGCGGCTCGTGCTAAACAATTCCAACAGCAATTGAACGGATGCAAATCTTGATTTTTTGGTAAAATGGGCTTTTTACTTTGATGAGAGAAAAATTGTGGGAAAAAAACAAACGCAAATACTGGCAATGGTTACCGCTATTTTTGTAGGCATTACCTTGTTTTCCGTAGTAAATGCCAAGACTCCGCAAGAAAATAAGCTGGCTGGCATCGCTTTTCTTACCGCCAATGCAAAAAAAGCTAACATTATAACGACAAAAAGTGGTCTGCAATATGAGGTGCTTACGCCAGGGACGGGTAATAAGTCACCCAATCTAACGGATACTGTCACCGTAAATTATCGGGGCACTAAAATCGACGGCCAAGAATTTGATAGCTCTGATACACACGGCGAACCCGCTACGTTTCCGTTAAACGCATTGATTACCGGCTGGCGGGAAGGCTTGTTGTTTATGAAAGAAGGTGCCAAATACCGTTTCTACATCCCTTCGGAACTGGCCTATGGCGAATCCGGCGGCGGGGCCGTGGAACCTAACGAAGCCTTGATTTTTGATGTGGAACTGCTAAAAATAAAACAACCCGAATAATCCTGTCCGCCCTTTAAACTTAGCATTACTTAGCATTACTTAGCATTACTTAGCATTACTTAGCATTACTTAGCATTACTTAGCAACGGGACACCTTATCCCTTGCCGTCGACCTGGGGTTGGCTTAGCCTTACTATAACGGCTTTGTCACCCCCCTTCTTTTTCACGCTTATTTTAGGCTACATACCAAGGTAAGCGGAAATTTACCCTCTCTTTTATTTGTCTTTAGAACCATGCCCACTTATTCATTATTTGCCACCACGCCCAAAGCGATGGAAGACATCCTAGTCACAGAACTGCAAACGCTAGGAATCGCCCGGCCTAAGGCAACGATGGCGGGCGTGGCCTTTGAAGGCGATCTGGAAGCCGCTTACCGTGTGTGTTTATGGTCACGGATTGCCAACCGTGTGTTATTGGTGTTAAGCAGCTTTCCGGTAAAAACCCAGCAAGATTTGTATGACGGTGTGCAAAAAATCGATTGGTTCGAACATATCAACCCCGAAGACACCTTGGCGGTGAGCTTTAGCGCGAAAAACTCCGAAGCCATCAATAACACCCATTTTGGCGCGTTAAAAGTCAAGGACGCGGTGGTGGATCAAATGCGCAGCCGCTTTAACATCCGCCCCAGTGTCGATACCGAACAGCCGACTATCCGCATCAACGTCTATTTGCAGGGCGAAACCGCCCAGCTCAGTTTGGACTTGTCCGGCGAAAGCCTGCATCGGCGCGGCTACCGTGACACCACCATCAAAGCCCCCATTAAAGAAAACCTTGCCGCCGCGCTGTTGTTGCGCTGCGGCTGGCCGAACATCGCCGCCCAACACGGTTCTTTGCTGGATCCCATGTGCGGCTCCGGCACTTTGCTATTGGAAGGGGCGATGATCGCCGCCGATTACGCGCCCGGCCTGTTGCGTGATTATTTCGGCTTTACCCGTTG
>JACXTQ010000244.1 GCA_016919605.1 Methylovulum sp. | reverse complement strand
GGGGTAGACGCGGTACAGGGCGTTGGTCGCGGTATCGTTGTTGGGCGTGAACACATGCACTTTGTAGCTGCTGGCAAGCGGTGCCGGCCATTTGACAGCCGAATCGCTACCCCCTTGCAGGATGACCGCACCCGTGACTTGCTTGCCTGCGGGGGTGGTGGCGTGGGCCGTGTTTAGGGACATCAGCGCCAATGTAAGGCTTAAGGCTGATAGTTTCAGCCATGATTTCATAAGTGTCTCCGAGGGTTGGGGGTACTGCTATTAGGTTAATGAATTTATACGTTTTATTTCGATAAGATAAAATGGTGTAGATGGCGTAGGTCGGGCAAGCGGTTCTGCCCGACGCTTTACCGCCACTATAAGGAAAGCTTAGGGTTTATGGGGCGGAGCGACACTTATTGTTCCAACGTGTGGGAATGTCGGGCAGAACCGCTTGCCCGACCTACGTCGTATTTTATTTGTAGCAATACATTGATTATTTAAACGAATATCTTAACTTAATGGCAGTAACGGTTAAGGCGGCATACAGCCAACCTTAGTATAATCATTATCATAATACTAAGGTAGTGAATAATCCGCATTTTAAAAATAAAGTTCAAGCTACCACGGCGTACAGGCACAAGCATCAGCCCCGCCACAGCTTAGTTCGGAGGGGATCAGGTCAAGCACTAGCTCGCCGCAATCGCAGTAATCACTGGCTTTGTCCAATTGTCTGTTCCTAGCGTTGTCGCGCTCACGCTCGTGCTGTTCCGACAATGCCAAGGCGGCGGCTTTACAGGCTTGGAAACGCGCCCTGATTTTTGGTAGCGACTGCCAAAGCCCATTTTGCAATAGCGTGTGTTTGGTATATTCAGAGCAAGACAGGCTGCCGTGCCGTACCCGATGGGCGCAGCAAAAGCCTTTGTAAGGGGAGATGTATTTTTGGTAGCCGGTGATGGCGAGCGCTAGCGATTGGTTGAGCATCTAGTGTCCTGCATCAATAGGGGCGATTAAATCCGTTCATGGTTCGACACGCTCACCACGAACGGATTTAACCTAAAAACCGAAAAACTTAACCGTTTAGAGTGTATCTTGGTCTTTCAGGCCAAGGGCAAAGACGTTGCGGGGCAACGTCTCTACGGTGATAAAGGGGCTTAAGGATATAAGGCGACAATCTCCAGCCCCGTTGTTTCTGCCAAGCCAAACATCAGGTTCATGTTCTGCACGGCTTGGCCTGACGCGCCTTTGACCAGGTTGTCGATGACCGATAAAATCACTAAGGTGTTGCCGCCTTGTGGTTGGTGCAGGGCGATTTGGCAGTTGTTGCTGCCACGGACGTTGCGGGTGTCGGGATGTGCGCCTTGCGGGAGGACATCGACAAAGGCTTCATTTTGGTAGCGTTGTTCGTACAAGGCTTGGATGTTTTCTGCGCCCACCTGCAACCGTGCATATAAGGTGGCGTGGATGCCGCGTATCATGGGGGTCAGGTGCGGGACAAAGGTCAGTTGCACGGCTTGTCCGGCGGCAAGGCTTAGGCCTTGGCTGATTTCCGGCAAATGCCGATGGCCGCTGACCGCGTAGGCCTTAAAGCTTTCGCCCGTTTCGCTCATTAAAGTCGCCAATTCCGCTTTGCGTCCGGCTCCGCTGACACCGGATTTGACATCGGCGATGAGGTGGTCGCTGTCAATCAGCCCTTGTTCAAGCAAGGGCAAAAAACCCAGTTGCACGGCGGTCGGGTAACAGCCTGGGCAAGCGATCAACTGCGCTTGTTGGATGGCGGCGCGGTTGACTTCGGGCAGGCCGTAAACGGCGTGTTTAATCAAATCGGGGCAGGCGTGGGTCATGCCATACCACTGTTGCCATTCCTTCACATCTTGCAGCCTGAAATCGGCGGACAGGTCGATGACTTTAACGCCACGTTCCAATAAGGCTTCAGCCATTTGCATGGCCGTGCCGTTGGGGGTGGCGAAAAATACCACATCACAGTCTGCCAACGTGTCAATGTCCGGTTGGGAGAAGCTGACATCAACTAATTTGCGTAGGCTGGGATAGACGGTGTCTACGCGCACTCCGGCATCAGCGCGTGAGGTGACGGCGGTGATGGCGACATCTGGATGCCGTGCCAAAATCCGTAACAGTTCGACCCCGGTATAACCGGTGCCGCCTACAATACCTGCCTTAATCATGGTCTGTTTTTATCCTATTGGTGAGTGTTTAGTGTTGTTGGAGATTAATGCCCACTGCCATTAAGTTAAGGAATTTTATTTTAGTTTCAACAATATGATTAAGTGCCATTGGCTTAGGATAGGGTAAGTTAATCCGTTCGTGGTGAGCTTGTCGAACCATGAACGGATTAACCGCCCACCCTTCGACCAGCTCCACCACAAGGGTGGTCTGGAGACAGGCGAACGGTTAATCCTATCTTGTTGAAATTAAAACCACAACCCCATTAACTTAATGGCAGTGACTTAAGTCCGAAACGATAGCACTGTGCAGGTATAAGCGTCAAATGGCGGTTACTGGGTTGTTATGTCCAGTGAACAGTTTGGCGAATTCTTCGGGCCTGACGGGTTTGGAAAATAAATAGCCCTGCCCGTAATCGCAATCAGCGGTGGCCAGCAAATCGCGTTGTTCGGTGGTTTCTATACCTTCGGCAATGACTTTTATGCCTAGTTTATGGGCCATGACAATAATGGCTTCGCACAGCGTCATATCGTCAGAATCGGCTTTTAAGTTACGGACAAAGGATTGGTCTATTTTTAAATAATCGATATTAAATTTTTTTAGATACAATAATGAGCAGTAGCCCGTGCCGAAATCATCCAACGATAGTTGGATACCCGCCGCCTGAAATTCGCGCAACTTAGTGTCGATTAGGTTGTTATTGTCCAGTAATAGGCTTTCGGTGATTTCCATGACGATGCTTTGCCCAGGTAAAGCCATTTTGTTGAGTTGGCTGACCCAAGACTCATAATGGTGGTCTTGATTTTGTAGTTGTACGGGCGATTTGTTGACGCTGATCTGGAAGTCGGCGTGGTAATGTTCCCGCCAGAGCTTAGCTTGTTGTGCGGCTTGACGGAACACCCAAGTGCCGATGTCGATAATCATGCCGGTATCTTCAGCGATAGGAATGAATTCGCTAGGGCTAATCAGGCCGAGTGTCGGATGAAGCCAGCGGATCAGTGCTTCGGCTTTACCAATGATACCGGTACGTAACTCGACAATGGGCTGGTAAACCAGATAAAATTGCTGCTCGGCAATGGCGGTATGCAAGTCTATGATAAGTTTCATCTTTTTCTGAGCGGCTGCTTGCATTGACGGATTGAAAAAACTGTAACGGTTGCGGCCTTGGGTTTTGGCATAATGGACGGCCTGATCGGCGCATTTAAGCAATTCTTCGCCGCTAGCCGCATTTTCTGGATAACAGGTGATGCCAATGCTGACCGAGATATAGAGCATTTCTGTGCCAATACTAAAAGGCTTTGACAAATCCGCCCTTATCCGTTCGGCTATCGATTCGGCAATGTTGAAATCTTCGAGGTTGCCCAGAATTATCGCAAATTCATCGCCGCCAAGACGGGCGATGGTATCAACCTCACGGGCGCAGTGATTTAGCCGTTGTGCCACTTTTTTAAGCACTTCATCGCCTATGCTATGCCCTAGGCTGTCGTTGATTTGCTTAAACCTATCCAGATTGAGGAACAATAATGCCAATTGGCGGTTATTGCGGTGGTTTTTTTTGATTTCTTGATCCAGGCGATCTTGGAACATGTGGCGGTTGGGCAAGTCAGTGAGCGGGTCAAAATTGGTTTGTTGCCAAATCAGCTCATCGGTGGCTTTTTTTTGGCTAATGTCTTCGATGAATGACCAAATGTAGTGTTCGCCATTACTGCCATTGACGAGAACACCGTTAAGGCGGACGGCAAAACGATGGCTGTCCTTGTGGATATATTCTTTTTCAAACGGCCCGTAACGGTGGGTTTTGCGTAGGTTTTCAAATTGCCGATTTTCTTCGGGTTCATACTCTTGGGGGCTTAACTGCCGATATGTCAGTTGGTTAAGCTCTGCCAAAGAATAACCGAGCATAGTGAGCAGGGCGTTATTGGCTTCGAGATAGCGGCCATCCAGTGCATTTTTGACAATGCCCATAGGTGACGTTTCAAACATGATGCGGAATTTTTCTTCGCTGAGGGTAGAACGCTGTCGTACTCGTTGCCGTTTGCTCATGACCCATGCCCAGGCTAACATTACGCCGACAACCGCTAGTGCCACGCTTATCAGGCAAGTTAAATAAGGGCTAAAATAAGCTGATAAGCTGTTCATATCCACACCTTAGTAGGCTTAAGCCCAAAAACGGTAACGGTGATAATAAGCGGTTGGCAATAAAGGCTTGGGGCGGCAAGAATTTAATTTGCCTAACGGCTCTTTTAGCTTAACAGTAAAACGCTTGAGGAAATATTAATGAGTGCCAAAAAAGTAGTGAATTTATACCAAAAAAATATTTTTATATTTTTTTCAATGAGTTATGGTTGGGTGTTTTTTTGTTGATGGGGGCGTTTGTTCCTAAAAAATGCGTTATGGTACCTAAAAACGCCAAAATAAGGAATTTTCTAAGCCTTGGATTTTAGGGTACTATTGCGATTTTGCCCATTTGCCCTTTAGGGCTTGTGTATGACCATTGGATGTTGTGATGCGTGTCATTGAAATTAAGCAGACTGTTTTAACGCCCGCCGAACGAGTCATACCCGTACCCGCCGCCCATCAGGTTTTGGTCAAGGTGGCCGCCGCCGGGGTCAACCGCCCTGATGTGCTGCAACGTCAAGGCCTATATCCGCCGCCACCTGGAGCTTGTGATATTCCGGGGCTGGAAATTGCCGGAACGGTGGTGGCAGTAGGCGAGGCGGTCAGGCATGTGACCGTAGGTGCGCACGTTTGCGCCTTAGTGGCGGGTGGCGGTTATGCCGAGTATTGTCTGGCTTCGGCGGCATTATGCCTGCCAGTGCCACAGGGATTGTCCTTGATTGAAGCGGCGGCGTTGCCGGAAACGTTTTTTACCGTTTGGAGCAATGTCGTTGACCGTGCCGGCTTGGTCGCCAATGAAACCTTATTGGTGCATGGTGGTGGTAGTGGTATAGGCACGACTGCAATACAATTGGCCAAAGCTTTAGGGGCGAGCGTATATGTGACCGCCGGTTCGGAGGAAAAATGCCAATTGTGTCGGGGTCTAGGCGCGGATGCCGCGATTAATTACCGGACGCAGGATTTTGTCGCCCAGATTTTGGATTTGACTGCTAATCGAGGGGTTGATGTCATATTGGATATGATAGGCGGTGACTATCTGCCGCGTAACCTCAAATGTTTGGCGGAGGAAGGGCGATTGGTGCAAATCGCCATACAACAGGGCAGCAAAGCGGAATTGAATTTATGGACGCTGATGTTAAAACGCCTGACTCTGACAGGTTCCACCTTAAGGGCGCGAG
>JACXTQ010000033.1 GCA_016919605.1 Methylovulum sp. | reverse complement strand
GGCATCCGCGAAGTGGAATTTATCGGCCAAGCCTTTCAGCTCATCCGGGGCGGCACGGAAAAATCCCTGCAACAGCACAGCATCCTCGCCGTCTTGCAAAGGCTAGGCGAACTGAAGCTGCTTACCGCTACCGATGCCGGGCAACTAAGCGACTGTTACTGTTTCTTGCGGCGGGTCGAAAACCATATCCAAAAATATCAGGACAAACAAACCCATGACCTGCCCATTGATCAGTTAGCACAACACAGCTTGGCGTTTTCGCTAAACTTTCCCGATTGGGCCAGTTTTAAAACCGAACTGGATCGGGTCAGGGCGCAAGTCCATGCCATTTTTGACCAGGTATTTTCCCTATCCAAACAAGAACACGGCGACCCGCACGGCCAACATATCTGGCTTGGCACGGCTGACGACAGCGAACTGCTGGCCAGCTTGGCGCATTATGGCCTGACCGACACCGCCGATGGCCTGAGCGCCCTTAGACAGTTTAAACGGAGCGCCCCTATCAGACGGCTAAGCGCCAAAGGTGCGGCGGTGCTGGATCGTTTAATGCCACAACTGCTGGCGGCCTTGGCGAACGTCAGCAATCCTGATGAAACCTTAAATCGGGTATTGGGTTTGTTTGAAGCCGTCGCGGGCAGGACGGTATACCTGTCCTTACTTGCCGAAAATCCCGATGCTTTGGCGCAAATGCTCCGCTTGGCCTCGGCCAGCATTTGGTTTTGCGAGTATCTGGGACGTTGCCCGATTTTGTTTGATGAACTGCTAGACCCCCGCGCCCTATTCGCGCCCTTGCAAAAACAAGATTTGGACGCACAACTGCACCGCCTCTTGGAGTCGATTGAGATTCAAGACCTTGAGCAATTGATGATCGTATTGCGCCAGTTCAAACAACAGCAGGTGCTAAAAGTCGCCGCCGCCGACATTATGGGCGTAATTCCACTGATGGTGGTCAGCGATTACCTGACTTACATCGCCGAAAGCGTGGTCACGCAAGTGCTGCAACGGGCCTGGCTGATACTGGCCGAAATCCACGGCACGCCACCGGACAGCCACCTGCAAAACAGTGGCTTTGCCATCCTCGGTTTTGGTAAGTTCGGCGGCATTGAGTTAGGGTACGGCTCTGATTTAGATTTGGTGTTCATCTGCACTTACCCCGATGGCAACGCCATGACCGATGGCGGCAAACCTATCGCCGTCTCCCAGTTTTATGGACGGTTGGGGCAAAAAGTCCGCCACATCCTCGATACCAAGCTGTTATCCGGCATCCTGTACGAAGTGGACATGCGCCTACGCCCTAGCGGCGATTCCGGCTTACTGGTCACGCATATCAACATGTACGAAGATTATTTAAGAAACCAAGCTTGGACATGGGAGCATCAAGCCTTGGTGCGCAGCCGTTTTATCGCCGGTGACGAGCGTTTAAAAACCACTTACCAACAGATACGCAACCGTGTCTTAAGCCTACCTAGGGATTACCAGCCGTTAAAAATCGAAGTCCGCGACATGCGCGAAAAAATGCGCACCGCCCTAGCCAGCAAAGCCCTAGGCAAGTTCGACTTAAAACACAGCAAAGGCGGCATTGCCGACATTGAGTTTATGGTGCAGTTTTTGGTGTTGGCCTTCGCTTTTAACCACGCTACCCTAACCGTATACACCGATAATGTCCGTTTGTTAGGCAGCTTGGCAGACTCGGCAATACTATCTAAAGAGACCGCCACCGCTTTAAAAACCGCCTATTGCGCGTATCGGGATTTGGGTCATAAACTGGCGTTACAAGATAGTCGGGCACTGGTTGATGAAGCGGAAGTGACCCAATGGCAAGCGTTAGTAGTGGAGCTTTGGGAGGGCTTAATGGAATAAACACGCGCTATCGACATTGAACTATCAAACGCCATTACCCGCCTCAAAATAAAAATGTCACAATGGCCTTTAGCCTGCCGCTTTCAATCACGGGGATCGCCAGCATGGTGCTGAGGCTGTCCAGTTCGGGATTGTATTCGGCATCGTGATCGCCGGTGATGATGGGCATACCCGTTAGCCAGACCCGACCTAAGGCACCTTCGCCTTTGTTTACGGTGATGGTTTCAAAAATTTGCGCCAGTTCGTTGCTGTCTTTGCTGTAGCCTTGTTGGCAGATCAGGCGCTGGCCTTGGGCATCGGGTATCCAGATTTGGATGCGTTTGGCCAGCGGCGTGGCTTTGGCGGACAGGAAGGTCATCATATAGGTCTGCTGGCCGTTGTCGGCTATCGGAATACCTAAGCAGGTGGTGATACCGGCTTTTTGGGCTTCAACCCCTCGCACAAAAATATCCGGTTGGCCAATGTCCTCGATAAGCACGGGCATACCTGATGCCCACACTTGCCCAGGGATGCCTTCGCCTTTGGGCATGGCGATTTGCCTAGACAGTTGTTCAAAATGGTGCAATGTGCCGTAATAGCCGTCCATGACACTGAGAGTGTTTGCGTTGCCTTGGTTGCTCCAGACTTCAATGGCCCCGGCGTGGTCTTCGTCATCGCCACATAAAAACATCACCACGGCAAGCAGGAAATCACCGGAAAAGATGGGGATGGCAATACCGCAGGTCAATCCGGCTTTTTTGGCGGCGGCGGTGCGTTTAAAGTAAGAATGTTCAAATGCGGTAAGCATGACCGGATGGCCTTGCGCCCAAGCTTTACCAGGCAGGCCTTCGTCATAGGCAAAATGCTGCTGTTCGCTGGCGGCCTTAAAATCGGTCAATGCCCCGTATAAGCCGGAGCCGAATTCCAGTTGCGTGCGTTGCCGGTCTGGAATCCAAATTTCTGTAACCTTGATAAACGTTTTCATGGGATTTTCTTTAAGAAGTCTTAGTAACACTACGGTTTATTTAAGCAATGCCGCCATGGCAATGACATTTTTCGCCATTTCACCGAGGGTGATGTTGCGGTCCATCGCCAGTTTTCTGAGCGTATGATAAGCTTCATTTTCGGTAAAGTTTTGGGTTTGTATCAAAATGGCTTTGGCGCGGTCAATTAGCTTGCGGTCTTCCAGTTGGACGCGGGCTTCTTCCAAGGCGGTTTTTAGGGTTTGCTGGTGGCGGAAGCGGGCAAGTGCGACATAAATGATGCTGGCGAGACGGCTACCGGCAAAACCATCGACGACGTAGGCGCTGATGTCGGCTTTAATGGCTTGGTTAATGGTG
>JACXTQ010000243.1 GCA_016919605.1 Methylovulum sp. | reverse complement strand
CTTATTATCATTTGACCAAGCAAAATGTGTTGACCCGTGATTTTAAAAGCTCCGACCCTTTTGCCGTTGCCGCCATCGGTGAAGCTCGCAGTCAAGGCATTGAACTGGATATGACTGGACAATTGACCGAGGAGATCAGTGTCATCGGTAACTATGCCTTTACTGATGCGCGTATCACCAAGGACTACTCTGGCTTGCAAGGCAATCGCCTGAACAACGTTCCCGAACATTCCGGCAGTTTGTGGCTTAAGTATGATATTCACCACTATAGGCCGTTAAATGGCTTAAGTTTTGGCATGGGCGTTTTCGCCGCTGGGGAGCGCGAAGGCGATAATGACAACACCTTTGTGTTGCCTGGCTATGCCCGTTTGGATGCCTTTACCAGCTATGCTTGCCAGCTTGGCAAATCGCGCTTAATTACCCAGCTTAATATACGCAACCTGTTGGATAAAGTGTATTACGAATCCACAGACCCATTTCAAAACGCGCCGCCTCGGGTCGGAATTTACCCAGGTGCGCCGCTGACGGCGATGGGGTCGGTGCGATTGGAGTTTTAGCCATCATCAAGACAACATAAAGCTATCACACAGCAGACTTGCTTCATGCGGATATTTTTTGATGTTTCTGGATTGTTATGCTCTGTTTGAGAGAGGTTGGGTGATTTACCGTTGTAAAACCACCTTATGTTTGGTTTTATCTGGAAAAACAATGAAACAATTTGATCATGATTTAATGCTGGGCGGGATTGCCCAAAAACCCAAAGCAAAATCAAGGCCATTAACAATGAAAATCCGACGGAAATGGTGGCTAACCCTACACTTATGGATGGGATTGACCTTAGGTTTATTGCTGGCCGTTTACGGCCTTACCGGCAGCATTTTGGTATTTCACGATGAAATTGATGAATGGTTGAACCCTAAGCTTTTGACCGTTATGGCACCTGACGATAAGCCCCATCCTTATAAACCGCTAAACGAAATTTATCAGGCCGGACAGAAAGCCTTACCGAAACAAGCGGTACTGTCTTATAGCGATTATCCGCGTAACGACACGGCGACTTTTAAGCTTTCCTTTTTTGTGCCGACGGTTAACGCAATGGAAAACTGGGAGGTTTATGCCAATCCTTACACAGCCGAAATTACCGGCAAACGCTTGTTAGGCTCTTCCGATAGCCTAATTCCTAACACCTTTATTGGCTTTGTGTTTGAACTGCATTATGCCCTGTTGTTGGATCACAAAATTAGCCGCATTGTCGTTGGCACCAGCGGAAGTCTACTGATCATTTCGGTGCTGACCGGACTGATTGTCTGGTGGCCGTTGACCGGACGCTGGTGGCAAGCCTTGACTATTAAACGTAAGGCCGCGTTTGAGCGCTTTAATTTTGACTTACATAAAACTTCGGGGGTTTATACGGCCTTGTTCATGGTTCCGGTCTTGTTTTCTGGCGTTTATATGGTGTTGCCGGAAAACGTTGTCCCTGTGCTCGAAGTTTTTTCACCGGTGACATACCGTTATTGGTTCACGTCCACACCAACGCCAAACGCAACGCCCATCAGCATGGCCGATGCAGTGACCATAGCTGAACAACATTATCCAAGAGGACGACCACACTGGATTTATGGGGCTACCGAAGCCACCGATACCTATAC
The DNA here is from genome assembly GCA_016919605.1 of Methylovulum sp. Taxonomy (GTDB): domain Bacteria; phylum Pseudomonadota; class Gammaproteobacteria; order Methylococcales; family Methylomonadaceae; genus Methylovulum. The sequence continues at coordinate 1,703 of JACXTQ010000243.1, read as the reverse complement.
GGTTTGCTTAAATGACGTTGATCGCCCAGGCAGTTGGTTGCAGCGGGTGTGCGTAGTGATGGATCGTTATAACGGCAAAGTTCTCGATATTGACGATCCCGCCAACGTAACAGCGACTACGGGTGAGGTGTTTACCCACTGGCAATGGCCTTTACATTCCGGCCAAGCCTTTGGCATGGCCGGGAGACTACTGGTGTTTGCAACCGGTCTGGCCTGTCCGGTGCTATTTGTGACCGGTGTGATCCGATGGTTACAAAAGCGGCGAGCCGCCCGAAAGAAAATGCCCGCTATCGGAGCGGACATTAAGGGGCAAGAAATTGACAGAAAAACGTCGGATATCGCCGTTTATAAACTTAACTCCAGAAGAATACTTAATTTTTTTGATTAATCTTGATCCGCCAACCAACTTAATTTACATAATCAAAAGACAGAGAATGGCACCATGACATCTATTATTAAAACCATTTCCCAATTGCCCGGCCATCCTGAGCCAATAATCATGGAGCCGGACTTAAACCGAGTTCATGAAGTTTTTGAGGATTTAGTAGCGCAGTACGGAAAAATGTTCACGGTTCAATTTGCCAACCGTCCTATGGTAGTGGTCGCGGATGTCAAAACGCTGAATTTCATCCTTTGCAAAAGACCGGAGCTTTTCGCCCCTTACCGTAAAAATAGCAAAATTCTCGCCGCGATAAAAGCCGATGGTATTGAAACCGCTGACGGCAGTGAGTGGAAACGGCAACGGGAAGTCATCGCCACAGCGATGGAGTCGGCTTATCTAGGTCGCTACTTTGAGAATATCAAAGCCGTTACCGAAGAGCTGAAAAACCGTTGGTTTAATTATGGGAAGCACCTTACCAAAGCCGATTTAGAAATGGAAATCTTTGGTTTTTCCATCTCGGTGTTTACTGCGATCATGTTCGGTGACATGGCTGATCTCCCGTCTGAGGAACACGAGGCGATCATGGGGTTGTTGTTTGACTTGGCCGCGATCTTAGGCGGGCGCATTGATGCGTTGTTACCACAGATGCATTTGGAAAACTTCTCAGAAGATCAGGTTTTCGAAAAGCGCATACGAGAAATACGCGGTGTTATTGAAAATCTGGTGGCACATAACAAAACTGTTTTAGCCAGTAGCCAAGATAATGACAAGGCCAAAAACTTGTTGCAAGTTCTCTTGGAAATCATGGCGGCGGAAGGTTTGGACATCCAGAACGTAAAACTGACCGAAAATATCCTACAAATACTGTTAGCTTCTGAGCCCACTACGGCGGACACCTTACTTAGGGTGTTCCATTACATAGCCGCCCATCCCCATGTGCAACAAGAAGTCCAAAATGAAGCCGATGCCATTGTCGGTCACGGCGACTCTATTGAAGATATTAAGGACATCAAAAAGCTTAAATCTATTGAGGCCGTTATTTCAGAAACAATGAGACTTTCGGGAGTATCCCGCTTGGTGCTGGTGGAAACAAAAACGGACATGTTGTTGGAAGATGTCGAGATAGCCAGCGGTACGCCTTTGGTGTTGCTGACCGCCTACTGTGGCCTGGATGAAGAAAACTTTCATCAGGCCACCACTTTTGACCATCAACGATGGCGGGGCGACAACAAGGGGGAAGCCGGTTTGCATAACAACAAAGCTGCTTTAGGGTTCGGGGCGGGGCCACGCTCTTGCCCAGGTCGTGGTTTGGCAATGTTGG
>JACXTQ010000242.1 GCA_016919605.1 Methylovulum sp. | reverse complement strand
CCCGCTACACCCGCCAACGGAGCGAGGGTGTTCAATCATTTATTGGGCGAATGTGGCGTGGGGGTGTTTGCCGCACCCTGTTTGGCTGCAAGGTACAGCCAAGATTTTCCGCGTTGCCTAAACGGTGCGCCTTTTTTGTTGCCCACTACTAACACGGCATTGCGGCGTTCGTTGAACCAATGGTTTGACAGCAATGAGCTTAGTCCGTCAGTCCAAGCTGAAGTGGAAGACAGTGCTTTGCTGAAAACTTTTGGGGCAGCGGGGGTCGGCCTATTTTTTTCGCCGTTGGCAGTAACCAAGGAAATTAACCGCCAATATGGTACCCAATTGCTAGGGCAAGTTGCGGGCGTTTACGAGCGTTTTTATGCCGTCACCGCGCAACGTAAATTAAAACATCCATCAGTTGCGGTTATTTTGGACAATGCCCAGCAAGGCTTATTTGAAATATTGGAACCATCACCATAAAAGTGCAAAAATTTAACAGCATTTCACAATAGCGAATAAGCAAGATTAAGACTTGAATATTCGGTCTTTAAACAAGGCTTTACGCAATTCTTCAAAAACCAGCACTGATACCGCTACGCTTGTTGCCAGCAGCCAGTCCGCCGCTGTTAGGGCAGTGGTATGAAATACCATCTCGGCGGCGGGCCAGTGAATAATCAGAACTTGCAAGAGTAGTACTGATAGGATTGCTAGCCAAAACAGCATATTGCTGAAAAAATGGCTGTTAAACGCACTGCCTTTTTCCGATCGGGCATTAAAGACGTTGAACACCTGAAACAGCACAAAGGTGTTGAACGCTAAGGTGGTGGCGTGTTGGGGCGAACCTATCCGTAAACTGTAATACAAAACCCCTAAGGTTCCGGCCGCCATCGTCAGGCCGTAACACAACAGGTTGCCAAAACGCCGCCATGATAAAATCCGCGCATCGGGGTCACGCGGAGCTTCACTCATGCTGAAGGGGCTGACCGGGTCAACGCCCAGTGACATGGCGGGCGGGCCGTCCATGATGATATTGATCCACAACAATTGCACGGCAGTGAACGGAACCGGCATTCCCAGCAACGGAGCGCTGATGACGGTAGCAATGGCACCGATATTGGTGGACAGCTGGAACCTGATGAATTTAATCATATTGTCGTAAATGCCCCTGCCTTCTTTGACGGCTTTGACGATGGTGGCAAAATTGTCATCGGTCAAAATCATGGCGGCGGCTTCTTGCGCGACATCAGTGCCAGTGTTGCCCATCGCAATGCCCATGTCGGCGGCTTTTAGGGCTGGTGCATCATTTACGCCGTCACCCGTCATGGCGACAATATGCCCGGATTTTTTTAGAGCATTGATAATACGGACTTTCTGGTCAGGAGCGGTGCGGGCAAAAACGGTAATATCATTGATACAAACAGCCAATACCTCGTCGTCCATCGCCGTCAATTCCGCGCCGTCAATGACCCTACCCATTAACCCCAATTCTTGGGCAATGGCGGCGGCGGTGATGGTCTGGTCGCCGGTAATCATTTTTACGGCAATACCGGCACGTTGGCACAGCGCGATAGCCTGTTTGGCTTCAGCCCTAGGTGGATCCATCAAACCCACTAGGGCGATAAAGGTCAATTTTTGGATATATTGAAACAAGTCGCCTGTTAAGGTATCGGCATCCTGCTCTAAGGTAAGCTCAGTCATGGCAACGCCTAACACGCGCAGTCCAGTCTTTGCCATAGCAGTGTTTTGTGCCAAAACCGTCTGTTTTTGTAAGGCGATGGCTTGGCCTTGACCATCGAGGACATGATCGCACAATTCAAGCAATACTTCCGGCGCACCTTTGACAAAGACGGTTATGCCTTCTTGATGGCGATGGAAGGTCGCCATGAATTTATGTTCGGCATCGAAAGGGATTTCGGCGAGGCGAGGCAATTGCCCGTTGGCTTGGGGCTTGCTCAGTCCACCTTTCGCCGCTAGCACTAGCAACGCGCCTTCCATCGGGTCGCCGATGATTTTATCTGCTTGTAATTCGCTGTCATTGCACAAAGCCAGTGGCAGCAACACCGCCATGAAATCCGGCGTGGTGTTGTCAGTTACGGCGGATTTGTCTGGGATCGGCGAAATAGCACCCGCCGTTTGATAACCCTCACCCGTAATCTGATAATGGCGGCCTTGATAAAAAATAGCTCGCGCGGTCATTTGGTTGACTGTCAATGTTCCTGTTTTGTCGGTACAGATCACCGTGGTGCAACCTAACGTTTCCACCGCAGTCAGCCGCTTGACAATGGCTTGTTGCTTCGCCATGCGGCGCATCCCTAAGGCTAAGGTTACAGTCACCACCGCAGGCAACCCTTCGGGGATGGCGGCGACCGCCAAGGCAATCGCTGTAAATGCTGTCTCCAGTAACGGTTCGCCCCGCCACAACGCTCCCGTAAAAACCAACGCCACTACCCCTAAGGCAAGCAATGCCAAGCGTTTGCCAACACTGCCCAATTGGATTTGTAAAGGTGTTTCGGCTTCTTCAGTTTGCGACAATAAATCAGCCAATTTACCGATTTCGGTATCCATACCGGTAGCGGTAACGACTATTTCCGCCCGTCCACGGGTGATAGTGCTATTCATATACAACATATTGTTGCGTTCCGCCAAGGGTACGGCATTGGCTGTTATTGGCGCGTCCTGCTTGCTTATTGGTAATGATTCGCCCGTCAAGGAAGATTCGTCAACTTCCAAGGCACGCGCTACCACAACACGGCCATCAGCAGGGATTTTGTTGCCCGCTTCCAGAATGACAATATCTCCGGGTACTAGTTGCTCGGCGGGCAGTTCCAAAATTTGGCCATCACGGCGGACTTTGGCCCGTAAGGCGAGCATTTTTTTCAATGCCGATAGCGATTGTTCGGCTTGGAATTCTTGGTAAAAACCCAATAAGGCGTTGATGATGACGACCGCCATAATGACGATGCCATCTATAATGTCGCCAATTGCCGCCGCCAGTATTGCGGCGGCGATCAGTACCAAGATAAGGACGCTTTTGAACTGGGACAGTAGTAAATGCCATAAAGGCCGTGGTGG